>DASSTK010000417.1:0-8901 GCA_035707945.1 Sphingomonas sp. | reverse complement strand
GTCACGCTCGAGCTTGATCCGCATCATGCCGAGGTGGCGCGCGGCAATATCGCGCGCGCCGGCCTCGCCGATCGGGTGGAGCTGCGCGTCGGCCCGGCGGCGGATACGCTCGCGGCGATGGAGCAGGCGGGCGAGGGGCCGTTCGATCTCGTCTTCATCGACGCCGACAAGCCCGGCAATGCGGCCTATCTGCGCCGGGCGATCGCGCTGTCCCGGCCGGGCGCGGTCATCCTCGTCGACAATGTGGTGCGCAAGGGCCGGGTGATCGACGCCGCCGACGAGGATCCGGCGGTGCGAGGCACCCGCGCGCTGTTCGATGCGCTCACCGCCGAACCGCGCGTGACCGCGACCGCGCTCCAGACCGTCGGCGACAAGGGCTGGGACGGCTTCGTGATGGCGGTGGTGAAGTAAGCTAAACCGGCTCGATCGCTTCCGTGCCGCCCATATAAGGCCGGAGCGCCTCCGGAACCTGCACCGCGCCATCGGCGGTCTGGTAATTCTCCATCACCGCGACCAGCGCGCGGCCGACCGCCAGCGCCGAGCCATTCAGCGTATGGACGAAGCGCGTGCCCTTGCTCTCGCCCGCGGGGCGGTAGCGCGCGTTCATGCGACGGGCCTGGAAATCGGTGCAGGTGGAGCAGGAGCTGATCTCGCGATAGCGCTTCTGCCCCGGCAGCCACACCTCCAGATCGAAGGTGCGCGCCGCGGTGAAGCCCATGTCGCCGGTGCAGAGCAGCATGCGGCGATAGGGCAGCTCCAGCGCCTCCAGCACGCTTTCGGCGGCGCGGGTCATCCGCTCATGCTCGGCTTCGGACCGTTCGGGCGTGGTGATCGAGACGAGCTCCACCTTCTCGAACTGGTGCTGGCGGATGATGCCGCGCGTGTCGCGCCCGGCCGCCCCCGCCTCGGCGCGGAAGCAGGGGGTGAGCGCGGTGAGCCTCAGCGGCAGCTCGGCTTCGGCGAGGATGCGCTCGCGCACATAGTTGGTAAGGCTGACCTCGGCGGTGGGAATCAGCCAGCGGCCGTCGGTCGTCTCGAACAGATCCTCGGCGAACTTGGGGAGCTGGCCGGTGCCGAACATGGCCTCGGTGCGGACCAGCAACGGCGGCGCGACTTCGGTATAGCCGTGCTCGCGGGTCTGATGATCGAGCATGAACTGGCCGAGCGCGCGGTTCAGCCGGGCCAGATCGCCCTTCAGATAGGCGAAGCGCGCACCCGCGACGAGGCCGGCGGCCTCGAAATCCATGCCGAGGCGGCGGCCGAGCTCGTCATGCTCCTTCGCCTCGAAATCGAAGCGTGCGGGCTCGCCCCAGCGCCGAACCTCGACATTCGCTTCCTCGTCCGCGCCCTGGGGCACGTCCGGATAGGGGCGGTTCGGTATCTCGGCGAGCAGCGTGTTGAGCCGCGCGGCCAGTGTCGCCTCACGCGCCTCCTCGTCGGCGATGGTCTGCTTGAGTCGGGCGACCTCGGCCTGCATCGCCTGGCCGCCTTCGCGATCGCCGCCGGCGAAGGCCTTGCCGATCTCCTTTGAAAGCCGGTTGCGCTCGGCCTGCGCCCCTTCGGCGGCCTGGGCGGCGGCGCGGCGCTCTCCGTCCAGCGCGGCGAAGGCTTGGGCATCGAAGGCCGCGCCGCGCCGCTCCATCGCGGCGGCGAAAGCGGCGGGATCGTCGCGGATCAGGCGGATATCGTGCATGGCGGGCCTATGGCGGCAGCGCGACGGCCGCGCAACCCCGCCCACCGCCCCGGCGTTCTCATCCCCTGAATGGCAATGACCGGGAGCATGACCATGCGCGTTCCGCACGACAGCCTCATCCTCGTCGCCGATGGGCGCAAGCGTCTCTTCTTTCGCAATCAGGGGGACGCGGTGAGCCCCGATCTTTCCGTCATCGACGCGGCCGAGGACAAGAACCCCAGGACGCGCGAGCAGGTGACGGATTCGGCAGGCCAGGCCCCGTCGCCGCTCGTCGGCGGGATTCCCGTCTATGCCCGCGCCGACGCGCATCAGGTGGAGGAGGATCGATTCGCCGCGGAAACAGCCGACATATTGGGCGATCATGCCGATCGCGGCGATTTCACCGGCCTGATCGTGGTCGCCCCCGCCAAGACTCTGGGAGAGCTTCGGAAGCATTATAATCTTTCGGTGAAAACGAAGCTGATCGGCGAAATGGCCAAGGATCTCACCGGCCATCATGTCGATGAGATCGAGGCAATGCTCGTGCAGCATGGCGAATGATTATGCAACGGTTCATCTGCGGAATGATACGCTTCATCTCAAAGAATGAGGCGAAATGGCCGGAGCCGGGCATGCGATACCCACATCGGATTCAAACACGACGAAGGAGAAGATTTATGACATTTGGCATGAGCAAGCTGATGGTCGGCGCCGCCGTTACGGCGTTCGTGATTCCGGGGGCCGCGCTCGCGCAGACGAATCCGACGACGGGGCAGGCCGCCCCGCAGCAACAGGCGGCAGGCGCCGCGCAAGGCGGGAGCCTGACCGTGGGCGCCACCGTGCATGACACCGCCGGCGGCGTGGTCGGCACGATCGAGCGGATCGAAGGCGATTATGCGATCGTCGCCACCAGCGCTCACAAGGTCCGCCTGCCCAAGAGCAGCTTCGCGATCACGCCCAAGGGGCCGGTGATCGCCATGACGGCGGCGCAACTCGACGCCGCCGCCGCGCAGGCCGCGCCGCCGCCGGGAACGAAGCCCAATGTCGTGATGGGCGCGTCCGTGGTGGATACGCAGGGCGGCGCGGTCGGCACGATCACGGAGGTGGATGCGCAGTTCGCGACCGTGCAGCTCACCACCGGCCAGAAGGTGCGCCTGCCGATCACGGCATTCGGCGCGGGCCTGAACGGCAAGCTCCGCATCGCCATGACGGCCGCGCAGCTCGGCGCGGCGGCGGGGGCTTCGGCCGCTCCGCAGGCGGGCGCGACTTCGCCGGCGGCCGCGGCCGGGGCGGCCACCTCCACGGCGGCGTCGATGAGCAACAGCAGCACGCCGCAATAAGTGGACGGGCATGGGCAACAGGGCCGCGGCGTCTTCGGGCGTCACGGCCCTTTTGCTTCGGCCTGGAAGATTTCCGGATGACGGCGGGCCGACCTGCCCCTTCCTTCCTTCCCTGTTCTCACCCGCCTTCGCCTGCATTAAGGAGGCGGGGCAGGGGGAGGAGCGGATGGACGCGGGCGTGGCGCAGGGCGGTTCGGGCATAGGCGCGGCGCGGGCGCGGCTGGTGATCGCCGCCTCGGCGGTCGGCACCGTGTTCGAATGGTATGATTTCTTCATCTACGGCACGCTCGCGCCGATCATCGGCCGGATGTTCTTTCCGGCGCACAATCCCACCGCGCAATTCCTGCTGGCGCTCGCCTCGTTCGGGGTGGGCTTCGGGGTCAGGCCGCTGGGCGCGGTGGTGTTCGGTCATCTCGGCGATCGGCTGGGGCGCAAATACACTTTCCTGATGACGGTGACGGTGATGGGCCTGTCCACCGCCGGCGTCGGGCTGGTGCCCGGTTATGCGCAGATCGGCATGGCCGCGCCCGTGATCCTGATTCTGCTGCGCGTCGCCCAGGGTTTAGCTCTTGGCGGCGAATATGGCGGCGCGACCATCTATGTCGCCGAGCATGCGCCGCGCGACAAGCGCGGGCTCTACACCAGCTTCATCCAGGCGGGCGTGATCGGCGGCTTCCTGCTGAGCCTGGTCGTCACCCTCTCGGCGGAAGCGAGCGTGGATCAGACGACATGGGGGGAATGGGGCTGGCGCATTCCTTTCCTCTTTTCGCTTCTGCTGCTGGTCATCTCGATCTGGATGCGCCTCAAGCTCTCCGAAAGCCCGATCTTCAACGCGATGCGCGCCGAAGGCCGCATCTCGGCCAGGCCCATCCGGGAGAGCTTCTCCAGCCGCGCCAATATCAAGCTGATCATCGTCGCCATGCTGGGCATCGCCGCCGGGCTGACGGTGATCTGGTACACCGCCCAGTTCGGCGCACTCTATTTCCTCCAGAACGCGATGCGGCTAGACGACACCTGGACGCGTGTGCTGATCGGCATCGGCGCGGCGATCAGCCTGTTCTGGTTCATCCTGTTCGGCAAACTGTCGGACCGGATCGGCCGCAAGCCCTCGATCGTGGCGGGCTATGCGCTGACGCTCGTGCTGCTTTTTCCCCTGTTTCACCTGATGGCGGCCGCGGCGAATCCCGGCATGGCGGAGGCGGCGCGCCGCGCGCCGGTGGTCGTTTCCGGGCCGAACTGCGCCTTCCACCCCTTCGCCGCCGGCAAGCAGCCGACGGAATGCGGCCGCATCCTCGATCATCTGGCGAGCAAGGGGATCACCTACACCACACAGAAAACGCCCGGCGTTTCGCTGTCGGTCGGCGGCAGCCCGATCGCCGATCGCTCGCCCGAAGGCATCGACAAGGCGCTGGCCGAAGCGGGCTGGTCGACCGGCAAGGTGACGCCCGGCATCGGCGGAGCGGCGCTGATCGTGCTGGCGGTGGTGATCCTCGGCATGCTTTCGGGCATGACCTACGGGCCGGTGGCGGCTTTGCTCGCCGAACTGTTCCCGGCGCCCATCCGCTATTCCTCCATGTCCATCCCCTATCATGTCGGCACCGGCTATTTCGGCGGATTCCTTCCTCTCATCAGCCAGTATATCGTGGCGCGGACGGGCAATCCCTTCGCGGGGCTGTGGTACACGATCGCGGTGGTGGCGATGGCGCTGATCGTGACGATCTTCTGGGTGCCCGAGACGAAGGGCGTCGATCTCGACTAGCGGGCTTATGACCGCTATCGGGCCGGCGGTGTCCTTGCCCGAAGCTCCCCCCGCGCTGCGTCTCACCATCGACGGCGATGCGCTCGCCGCCAACTGGCGCTGGCTGAAGGCGCGCGGCGGCGCGGCCGATTGCGGCGCGGCGGTGAAGGCGGACGGCTACGGGCTCGGCGCGAGACAGGCCGTGGCCCGCCTCGCGCGCGAAGGCTGCCGGGATTTCTTCGTCTCGAGCTGGGCCGAGGCGGCGGCGCTGGGGCCGCTGCCCGAAGGCTGCGCGCTTTCCGTCCTCCACGGCGTTCGCGAGGCGGACATGCCCGCCGCGCTTGGCCGCGCCGCCCGCCCGGTGCTGAACTCGCCCGAGCAGGTCGCGCGCTGGAAGGCGGCGGGCGGGGGCGCGTGTGACGTGATGGTGGATACCGGCATCAACCGCCTCGGCCTGCGCCCGGAGGATACCGGCTGCCTCGAAGGGCTGGCGATCGAGACGCTGATGAGCCACCTCGCCTGCGCCGACGAGCCCGACCATCCGATGAACGAGCGTCAGCTCTTTTCCTTCAGGATTCTGCGAAGCACCATCCCGGCGAAGAGATACAGCCTCGCCAACTCGGGCGGAATCTGTCTCGGGCCGAAATATGCTTTCGAACTAACCAGACCGGGGCTGGCGCTCTATGGAGGCATTCCGGTGCCGGGCAATAGTATTCAGGAAGATGCGCTTCGCTCTGTGATCACGGTAGAGGCCGAGGTTCTGCAGGTCCGGCGTGTGGAGAAGGGAGATACAGTTGGCTATGGTGCAACTTGGGTTGCTCCTTATCCCAGCACGATAGCCATTCTGAATGTCGGCTATGCCGATGGTTTGCTCCGCCCCTTAGCCGATGGGCTTGGGGTCCGCATCGGCGATCAGCGCTTTGGTGTTGCGGGCCGTATCTCAATGGATTTGCTGGCGCTCGACATCACGAATATGGAGACAGTGCGACACATCGAGGTCGGCGAGCATGGGACGCATAGCTGGATACGTCAGCTCGCGCCGGTGATGATCTCTGAGGGCGACTGGCTTCCACTCACACTCGATCTGTGTTGGTTGTCATCCATTTCCGGCTTGTCGCAATATGAGTTGCTGACCGGGCTCGGCCGCCGCTATCAGCGCCGCTGGATATGAACCGCGGGCCGCTCGCTTCCCTGATCCTCGCCTTCGCCGCCGTCGGCCGGCTGGCGCTGAACCTGCTCGCGCTGATCGGGCGGATCACCCGCTTCGGCGCCACGATCGTCTGGCGGGGCCTGCAACCTCCTTATTATCCGGGCCGATTTCTCGGGCAGATCATGGCGATCGGCTGGTATTCGCTGCCCGTGGTCGGGCTGACGGCGATCTTCACCGGCTCCGCGCTCGCTCAGCAGATCTACACCGGCGGATCGCGCTTCAACGCCGAATCGACCGTGCCCGCGATCGTCGTTTTCGGCATGGTGCGGGAGCTCGCGCCCGTGCTGGTCGGCCTGATGGTGGCCGGGCGCGTCGCCTCGGCGATGGCGGCCGAGCTCGCCACCATGCGCGTCACCGAGCAGCTTGACGCGATGGTCACGCTCAAGACGGACCCGTTCCGCTATCTGATCGCGCCGCGCCTGTTCGCCGCCACCCTGGCGCTGCCGGTGATGGTGCTGATCGCCAACGCCATCGGCATCTTCGGCGGCTATATCCTCTCCGTCTATAAGCTCGATTTCAACGCCACGAGCTATCTGCAGACCACCCGCCATTATCTCGAAGCCGGCGACATCGTGATGAGCGTGGTGAAGGCGGCGGTGTTCGGCTTCCTGATGGCGCTGATGGGCTGCTACAACGGCTTCCGGGCGGACGGCGGCGCGGCGGGCGTCGGCCGCGCGACCACGGACGCGGTGGTCTCCGCCTTCGTGCTGATCCTGTTCTTCGATCTGTTCATCACCATCGTGGCGTTCGGCTGATGGCGGGCAAGCGCAAGCAGGCGGCCGAGCCGAAGATCCAGCTCACCGAAGTCGTCAAGCGCTTCGGCGACAAGACGGTGCTGGACGGCGTGAACCTCACGATCGAGCCGGGCGAATCGATTGCGATCATCGGCGGCTCGGGCACCGGCAAATCGGTGACGCTGAAGTGCATCCTGGGGCTGCTCACCCCGGATTCGGGCTCGATCACGGTCGACGGCGTGGAGATCGTCGGCGCGCGCACGCGCGAGATGGATCAGGTCCGCTCCAAGTTCGGCATGCTCTTCCAGGGCGGCGCGCTGTTCGATTCGCTGCCCGTCTGGCGCAACGTCACCTTCGGGCTGACGCGCGGCAGCATGCGGGACGCGGGGCGGATGCGCCGCATCGCGCAGGAGAATCTGGAGCGCGTGGGGCTGGGCGCGGACATCCTGAACCTCAAGCCCAGCGAGCTTTCGGGCGGTATGCAGAAGCGCGTGGCGCTGGCCCGCGCGATCGCGCCCAAGCCCGAGATCATCTTCTTCGACGAGCCCACCACCGGCCTCGATCCGATCCGCGCCGACGTCATCAACGATCTCATCACCAGCCTGACCGAGGATGTCGGCGTGACGGCGCTCACCATCACCCACGACATGAACTCGGCGCGCAAGATCGCGCATCGGGTGGCGATGCTCTACAACGGCCGCATCGTCTGGACCGGCCCGCGCGATCGCCTCTACGACAGCGGCAACCCCTATGTGGACCAGTTCGTCCAGGGCAGGGCGGAAGGCCCGATCCGCTAACCTGCATTTTCGGGAAATCCACCCGTTCGCCCTGAGGAGGGGCTGAGCGAAGCCGAAGACTCGTCTCGAAGAACCCTTCGAGACGCCATTTCGACAAGCTCAATGGCTCCTCGGGCGAACGGAGAAAGAACTCCGCTAACCTGCGTTAGCGCGATTTAGGGGAACCGGGCGCGCATATTCGCCGTTTTTTCCGTTATCTAGCGGCAACGGAAAGCGCTTCACGTCATGGCGTCCAGGGCATCGGCGGGGCTCGATCGACGATCGGGCTCGCAATTCCTTACAGACAGTTTTCAGCGCGGACTCGCCCATTGGAATCGCGAGCGGTTGCGCCCCGGGCTGGGCGAGGCGGATTGGCGGCAGACGCTGGAGCGGGACATGCGGATGCTGCGCCTCGAAGGCGCATTCCTGGAGGAATTGCGCGGCGAGATCGCCGACCGCGCGGCGGAGGCCCCCACCGACGCGGACGGTTTCGTCGCCTGGTTCGAGGAACTGAAGCAGGTCGGGCCGGGGCAGGGCGATCCGCTCTTTCCCTGGTTGGCCGAGGAGGCGAGCCGCGACGAGCTGCGCTGGTTCTTCGAGCAGGAAGCCGCCGGCGAGGCAGGCTTCGACGATCTGGTGGCGATGACGCAGGTGAAGCTGCCGATCGGCCCCAAGCTGGAGCTCGCGCGCAATTATTGGGACGAGATGGGCCGCGGCAACGCGCGCGGCATGCACGGGCCGATGCTGGGCGTGGTGGCCGAGGCGCTCGGCGTCACGCCCGAGGTGGAGCGCACCGTCTGGCAGAGCCTCTGCCTCGCCAACGCGATGACGGCGATGGCGGCGACGCGCCGCTACGCCTGGCATTCGGTGGGCGCGCTCGGCGTGATCGAGCTCACCGCGCCCGGTCGCTCGGCGATGGTGGCGAACGGCCTGCGCCGGATCGGGCTGAGCGAGCGCGAGCGGCGCTATTTCGATCTCCACGCCGTTCTCGACGTCAAGCACAGCGCCGCCTGGAACCGCGAGGCGATCCGCCCCGCCGTGGAGGAAGATCCCCGCCGCGTTACGGCGATGGCCGAAGGCGCGCTGATCCGCCTGACATGCGGCGAACGCTGCTTCGAGGCCTATCGCGCCGCACTGTGGGGCGATTGAGGGCCTTGCCGCCTTCCCTCCGTGCGTGTCAGCACGAACGGGAAGGTTAGCCTCCTCTTATCTCAGGCAGGCGTCCAGCCCCTGCGCGCGCACCGTGCCGATGCGGGCGGCGATGCGGTTGCCGTAGCGCCGGACATAGCCGTGGGGGTCGTTGACCAGCCGCTGCTTGGGGAGCGGGAAGATGGCCGCCAGCCGCGCCGCTTCGGTGGGCGTCAGCCGGCTGGCATCGTGGTGGTAATAGCGCATCGCGCCGGCGTTGACGCCGTAGGTGCCGATGCCCGT
>DASSTK010000416.1:0-2494 GCA_035707945.1 Sphingomonas sp. | reverse complement strand
GCTGGCGCATATCGCCGCCCATTCCTCGCACCATACCGACGCGATCATCGCGGAGGACGCCGCGGCGGCGGAACGTTTCCTCGCGGACGTCGATTCGGCGATCGTGATGTGGAACGCCTCCACCCAGTTCGCCGACGGCGGCGAGTTCGGGCTGGGGGCCGAGATCGGCATCTCCACAGGCCGCCTCCACGCGCGCGGCCCCGTCGCGCTGGAAGGGCTCACCACCTACAAATGGCAGGTGCGCGGGAAAGGGCAGACCCGCCCTTGAATCGCCTGTATACAAGCGATACATTGAGAGCATGAGCAAGTCCGCCGTCATCACTGCGCGTCTCGACGAGGAGACGCTGGCGCTTGTCGATCAGGTTGCCGGTGCGCAGGGACGCAGCCGCTCCTGGTTCGCGGCGCAGGCGATCCGGGAGGCCGCGCAACGGGAGGCCGAGTTCCTGGCCTTCGTGCAGGAAGGCATCGACGCCGCCGATCGCGGCGAACTCATTCCGCATGAAGAGGTCTTCGAACGGCTCCATGCCCGCCGCCGCGCCCGCGATGCGGCATGAAGCGCCTCCTCTGGACGGCTCCGGCCGAGGCTGATCTGGCGTCGATCGACGATTATTGGTGGCCGCGGGACCGTGACGTCGCCGACCGGCTGATCGAACGGATACGAACCGCGGCGGAGCGGCTGCGCTCCATTCCCGAAGGGGGCGCGCCGCTCGATCAGGGCCGAACCCGCAAATGGCGCGCCGGCCGCACGCCTTATGTCCTGATCTATCGGTTGCGCGGCGCCACGGTGGAAATCCTGCGCATCCATCACGATCGCCAGAACTGGCGGCCCGAATGAGGCGGGTCGGGCTGCTCGGCGGGTCGTTCAACCCGGCGCACGGGGCGCATCGGCGGATCAGTCTCCACGCGATCGAGGCGCTGGGCCTGGACGAGGTGTGGTGGCTGGTTTCGCCCGGCAATCCCTTGAAGCCCGTTACGGGCATGGCCCCCCTCCCCGCCCGCCTCGCCTCCGCGCGCCGCCTCGCGCGTCGCGCGCCGATCCGGCCGACCGCGATCGAGGCGGAGCTTCACACCCGCTATACGGCGGATACGCTGAAGGCGCTCGTCCGCCGCCATCCGCGCCATCGCTTCATCTGGCTGATGGGTGCGGACAATCTCGCCCAGTTCGATCGCTGGCGGGACTGGCGCGGCATCGCGCGCACGCTTCCCATTGCCGTGATCGCGCGCCCCGGCTATGATGCGGCCGCCCATCGCGCCCGTGCGATGGGATGGCTTGGCCGCTTCGTCCGGCCCGCGGGCGACGCGAAGCGGTGGACGCGATGGAGCTTGCCGGCGCTCGTGCTTCTGCACACCTTCCCCGATCCGACATCCGCCACCGCCGCGCGCGCCGTCGATCCCGACTGGCATCGCCGCATCAAACCCAGGGCCCTGCGCGATATGGTGACGCGCCGGCCCGTTTCCCCGGAGGTTCATTGCCCGTCTCTTCCGCCGCTTCCCGCACCGTGAGCCCGGCCAAGCCCGCCTCGCCCGAGGCGGAGGCGCTGCACGCGCTCGTGCTCCAGTCGCTCGACGACGATCAGGCGGTCGACGCCATATCGATCCCGCTCGCGGGCAAATCGAGCATCGCCGACTATATGGTGATCGCATCCGGCCGCTCGACGCGCCAGGTCTCCTCGATGGCGACCAAGCTGGCCGAGAGGCTCAAAGGCGAGCTCGGCCGCACGCCGCGCATCGAGGGGCTGCCGGCGGCCGACTGGGTGCTGATCGACGCGGGCGACGTGATCGTCCACCTGTTCAAGCCGGAGGTCCGCAGCTTCTACAATCTCGAACGGATGTGGGCGTTCGGCGACGAGACCGGCTCGGCCCCACCGGCCGCTCCGGCCGCGCCGGACGCCTGACGCACGGGTCTTGCTGCTCCACATCGTCGCGCGCGGGCGGATCGGGCGCGGGCCCGAAGCCGAGCTTGTCGACCGCTATCTGAAGCGGGTGAACTGGCCTACGAGGATCACCGAGCTGCCCGATCAGGGCGGCCGGACGCCCGAGGCCCCGCCCGCCTGCCGCAGCATCCTGCTCGACGAGACGGGCGAGGACATGCCCTCGCGCGCGTTGGCCGAAAGGCTCGGCCGCTGGCGGGACGACGGCGTGCGCGAGGCGCGCTTCCTGATCGGCGCGGCGGATGGGCATGACGCGGCGACGCGCGCCGGCGCGGATATGACCCTCTCCTTCGGCCGGGCGACTTGGCCGCACCTGCTCGCCCGCGCCATGCTCGCCGAGCAATTGTGGCGCGCGACCAGCATCCTCGCCGGCCATCCCTATCACCGCGAAGGGTAGCGGGAGATGCGGGGGCGGATCACGGTTCTGGTGCTGATCGCGGCGATCGCCCGAGCGGCGGCGGCCGCGCCCGGCCTCGACGATCAGCGCGCCGCCCTGCTTTCCGCCAAGGGCGAGGCCGCCCGCGCCGAGGCGCACGCCGCCGCGCTGATGCAAGCCGCCGACG
>DASSTK010000415.1:0-3595 GCA_035707945.1 Sphingomonas sp. | reverse complement strand
GCATCGCAAGGTCGCACGCGACTACGACCGCATCGCCTATAAGCAGCGATGGGGCATCGAGGGCTTCTTCGCACGCCTCAAACAATGGCGACGCATTGCCACACGCTACGACAAACTCGCCGCCAACTTCCTCGGCTTCATCAAACTCGCCAGCATCATGCTATGGCTGAAATGATTAAATCGTCACTACAACCTAGTTGCTCATCCCATGATCGTGATGGTGATGGCTCGCAAGGATGACCGCGCCGGCGACCACGCCCGCGGCGATCAGGCCGACGATGATCGCGCCCGATCCCGTCATGCCCGCGAGATGACTCTTCTTGGCGCCGAGAGGCGTTCCGGCGCGCGCGGTCGCACCCAGCCGGGCGCCGATCGACTGGCTGGCGCGCACCGGCGCGATAGTGGCGGCGGTGGCGACGCCCGCCTGCGCGACAAGTGCGGCGCTCGCGACAAGAGACGCAACTTTTCCTAGCCTCACGACGACCTCCATTTCGGCATTTTGGCGTGTGCGGCCGTTCACAAACCGCACCGGCAGCAATGGCCGAGGCGGAGGATGGTTCCGCTGGCGCGCGGCTCAACCTTCGCCGAACATGCCTTTCAGCCTGGAAAAGAAACCGCTCGTCTGCGGGCATTCCTCGCCCGTTTCGGTTTCGCGGAACTCCTGAAGCAGTTCCCTCTGGCGCGCCGAGAGCTTGGTGGGGGTTTCGACGATCACCTCGATCATCAGATCGCCGCGACCCCGGCCGTTCAGCACGGGCATGCCCGATCCGCGATGGCGGAGCTGCTTGCCGGACTGGATGCCGGCGGGAATCTTGAAGGGCACGACCGCGCCGTCGAGGCCCGGCACCTCGATCTCGCAGCCCAACGCCGCGGTGGTGAAGCTGATCGGGCAGCGCGCGGTGAGCGTGGTGCCGTCGCGCTCGAAGATCGGGTGCCGCTTCACATGCAGGAAGATGTAGAGATCGCCCGGCGGCGCGCCGCGCCCGCCCGCCTCGCCCTCGCCCGAGATGCGGATGCGCGTGCCTTCGTCGACGCCGGCGGGAATCTTCACCTCCAGCGTCTTCTCCTTGTCGACGCGGCCTTCGCCCCGGCAGGCGGGGCAGGGATCGGCGATCACCTGGCCCGCGCCGTGGCAGGTGGGGCAAGCCCGCTCGATCACGAAGAAGCCCTGCTGCGCGCGAACCTGGCCGCGCCCGCCGCAGGTGTGGCAGGCGCGCGCCGAGGTGCCGGGCTTCGCGCCCGTGCCGCCGCAGGGTTCGCAGACGGCGGCGACGTCGATCGTCACCTGCTCGGTCTTGCCGTTAAAGGCTTCCTCCAGGCTGATCGTGCAATCATAGCGAAGGTCCGCCCCGCGCCGCTGAGCCTGCCCACGCTGGCGGCCGCCGCCCATGAACTCGCCGAACACGCTTTCGAAGATGTCGGAGAAGCCCTCGAAGCCGCCCGCGCCCGCGCCCATGCCGCCATTCTGGAAGGCGGCCTTGCCGTAGCGATCATAGGCCGCGCGCTTCTGCGGGTCTTTCAGGCAGTCATAGGCTTCGGAGATCGCCTTGAAGCGCGCCTCGGAATCGCGGCAGCCGGGGTTGCGATCGGGGTGATACTGCATGGCGAGCCGCCGGTAGGACGACTTGATGGTCTTGTCGTCGGCGGTCCGCTCGCACTCCAGCAGCTCGTAATAATCGATATCCAACTCTCAAGCCCCCGCGAAACCACGCGTCGATCTGCCTACCGTCATGCCGGCGAAAGCCGGCGCCTCGTTCGTCAGCACCGAACTTCGCTTCACGAGACCCCGGTTTGCGCCGGGATGACGAGAGAAGGTGGTGCGGCAATCCCTCCCTCTCCCCCGAAGGGAAGAGGGAATATTCTCACTTGTTCTCGTCGACTTCCGAGAACTCGGCGTCGACGACATCATCGCCCTGGCCGCCGTCGGAGCCCTGGGCCGCACCGGCCGCGCCGGCCTGAGCCTGCTGCTCCTTCTCGTAGATCGCCTGGCCGAGCTTCATCGCCACCTGCGCAAGCGCCTGCGCCTTCTCGGTCATCTGCGCGGCGTCGTTGCTCTCGACCGCACTCTTGGCCTCGGCCACCGCCGTCTCGATCTCGGCTTTCAGGCCCGCATCCACCTTGTCGCCATGCTCGGCAAGCTGGCGCTCGGTGGTGTGGATCAGGCTTTCGGCATTGTTCCTGGCCTCGGCCGCCTCGCGGCGTTTCTTGTCCTCCTCGGCGAACTTCTCCGCGTCCTTCACCATCGAATCGATGTCGGCTTCGGAGAGGCCGCCCGACGCCTGGATCTTGATCTGCTGCTCCTTGCCGGTGCCCTTGTCCTTGGCGTGGACGTTGACGATGCCGTTGGCGTCGATGTCGAACGTCACCTCGATCTGCGGCACGCCGCGCGGCGCGGGCGGGATGCCGATCAGATCGAACTGGCCCAACAGCTTGTTGTCGGCCGCCATCTCGCGCTCGCCCTGGAAGACGCGGATCGTCACCGCGTTCTGGTTGTCCTCGGCGGTCGAGTAGGTCTGGCTCTTCTTGGTCGGGATCGTGGTGTTGCGGTCGATCATGCGGGTGAACACGCCGCCCAGCGTCTCGATGCCGAGCGAGAGCGGGGTCACGTCGAGCAGCAGCACGTCCTTCACGTCGCCCTGCAGCACGCCGGCCTGCACCGCCGCGCCGATCGCCACCACCTCGTCGGGGTTGACGCCGGTGTGGGGATCCTTGCCGAAGAAGTCCTTCACCGCAGCCCGCACGCGCGGCATGCGGGTCATGCCGCCCACCAGCACCACCTCGTCGATCTGGTCGGCCTTGAGCCCGGCGTCGGCCAGCGCCTTCTTCACCGGCTCCATCGTGCGCATGATCAGCGGCTCGACCAGCTTTTCGAGGTCCGCGCGGGTGATCGTCTTCACCAGATGCTTCGGGCCGTTCTGATCGGCGGTGATGAAGGGCAGGTTCACCTCGGTCGATTGCGCCGAGCTCAATTCGATCTTGGCCTTCTCGGCGGCTTCCTTGAGGCGCTGGAGGGCGAGGCGATCCTTGGTCAGATCGATGCCCTCATCCTTCTTGAAGCCTTCGGCGAGATATTCGACGATCCTGGCGTCGAAATCCTCGCCGCCCAGGAAGGTGTCGCCGTTGGTGGACTTCACCTCGAACACGCCGTCGCCGATCTCAAGGATCGAGATATCGAAGGTGCCGCCGCCGAGGTCATAGACGGCGATGGTCTTGTTGTTGTCCTTCTCGAGGCCGTAGGCCAGCGCCGCCGCGGTCGGCTCGTTGATGATGCGCAGCACCTCGAGGCCCGCGATCTTGCCGGCGTCCTTGGTCGCCTGGCGCTGGGCGTCGTTGAAGTAGGCGGGTACGGTGATGACCGCCTGCGTCACCGTTTCACCGAGATAGCTCTCGGCGGTTTCCTTCATCTTCTGGAGGATGAAGGCGGAAATCTGCGAAGGCGAATAATCCTCGCCGCCCGCCTGCACCCAGGCGTCGCCGTTGGGTCCGCGAATGATCTTGTAGGGGACAAGCGTCATGTCCTTCTTGGTCATCGGGTCGTCGAAGGTCCGTCCGATGAGACGCTTGATGGCGAAGAAGGTCCGTTCCGGGTTGGTCA
>DASSTK010000414.1:0-9849 GCA_035707945.1 Sphingomonas sp. | reverse complement strand
CGACGAGACCGTCTATGGCGCGACGATGGGCGAGCACATCGGCGATCGTCAGGGCGGCGTCGCCTGGCTGATATACGACGCGAAGCTTCGCAAGCAGGCGTTCCGGCAGGCGCGCGACCCGCAACTGGTGCCCTTCCAGCGCGACGTGACGCTGCTCAACCTCACCTTCAATTACAGGAAGGCGAAGACGCTCGACGGGCTCGCCGAGAAGATCGGGGTGAATCCGGACGGGCTGCTCGCCACCGTCTCCGCCTACAACGCCGCCGCGCACGGACATGAGCCGGACGCCTTCGCCAAGGGCCCGGACGATATGCAGCCGGTCGAGCAGGGGCCTTTCTACGCGATGGACATCTCGGTGGAGAGCCGGCTGCTGCCTCTCCCCGTCATCACTTTCGGCGGGCTGCGGGTGGACGAGGAGAGCGGGCATGTGCTGGACAAGGCGGGCGGGCGGATTCCCGGCCTCTACGCCGCCGGGCGCACCGCCGTCGGCATCGCGTCGCAGACCTATGTGAGCGGGCTGTCCTTCGCCGACTGCTTCTTTTCGGGCCGTCGCGTCGCCCGCCACATCGCGCGCGCCAATGCGTGAAAAACGCGTCGCCGGTGCTACGCATGACGACTCGGAACAAGAACGGGAGAATGGCGTGACGGACGGCAAGCCCCTCGCCGGCAAGGTGGCGCTCGTGACAGGCGGCAGCCGGGGCATCGGCCTCGCCATCGCCACCCGATTCGCCGAGGCCGGAGCGACCGTCATCGTGTGCGGGCGGAGCGCGCCCGAACAGGCTCTGCCGTTCGAGTTCGCCGCCTGCGACGTGCGCGATCCCGCCGCCGCCGCCGCGATGGCGGACGATATCGCGGCGCGCCACGGCCGCCTCGACATTCTCGTCAACAACGCCGGCGGATCGCCCGAGGTGCCGGCCGCAACCGCCTCGCCACGCCTCAGCGAGAAGGTGATCGCGCTCAACCTGCTGGCCCCGCTCAACCTTTCGCAGGCCGCCTACCGGCACATGCGGCAAGGCGGCGGCGGCGCGATCGTCAACATCGCCAGCGTCTCGGCGGTGCGCCCCTCCCCCGGCACCGCCGCCTACGCCGCCGCCAAGGCCGGGCTACTGGCGCTCACCCGCACCCTCGCCCATGAATGGGGGCCGGACGTGCGCGTCAACGCCATCATCGTCGGCTATATCGAGACCGAGAACACCGAAGCCACCTACGGCGACGCCGCCGCACAGGCCGCGATCGCCGCCAATATCGGCGCGCGCCGCCTCGGCCGCGCCGGGGAGGTGGCCGAGGCCGCGCTGTTCCTCGCCTCGCCCGCCGCCTCCTACGTCACCGGCGCGGAGCTGGCGGTGCACGGCGGCGGCGAGCGCCCCCCTTTCCTCGACATCCTCAAGGAGCATCAACCATGACCAACGGAAAAGTCGCCGTCGTCACCGGAGCCAGCCGCGGCGCGGGCGCGGGCATCGCCCGTGCGCTCGGCGAGAAGGGCTACACCGTCTATGTCACCGGCCGCACCGTGCGCGAGGGCGAGGCCCCGCTGCCGGGCACTGTCGGCGCGACCGCCGAGGCGGTGACGGCGGCGGGCGGGCGCGGCGTCGCGGCGGCGGTCGATCATCGCGACGATGCGGCTGTCAGGGCGCTTTTCGAGCGCGTGGAGCGCGACGAAGGCCGGCTCGACATTCTCGTCAACAACGCCACGGTGATCGACGACGCGCTGATCCAGCCCGGCGGCTTCTGGGAGCGGCCGCTGGCGTTGGTCGACATCCTCGATGTGGGGCTGCGCTCGGGTTATGTTGCGAGCTTCCACGCTGCGCCCTTGATGATCCGCACCGGCGGCGGGCTGATCGCCTTCACTTCCTCCTTCGGCTCCGCATGCTACATGCATGGCCCCGCCTATGGCGCGCAGAAGGCGGGCGTGGACAAGTTCGCCGCCGACATGGGCGTGGACCTCCAGGATCACGACGTCGCCGCCGTCTCCATCTGGATGGGTCCGCTCGCCACCGAACGCACCGCCAAGGCGATCGAGGAGCGGCCGGACCAGTATGAGGAGATCATGAAGAACGCCGAGACGCCCGAGTTCACCGGCCGCCTGATCGCCGCCCTCCACGCCGATCCCGAGCGGATGAGCCTGTCCGGCCGGACCTTGATCGGGGCCGAACTCGCCGAACGCTACGGCGTCACCGAGGCGGGCGGGCGCAAGCCGCCCTCCTATCGCGCCATGCTCGGCGAACCGCGTATTCCGCATCCGGCCATCGTGCGCTGAACGGTTAACTGGGCAAGGTGCACACCTGACCGTCAATTTGCGTAGAGTACGGCAAGAATATCTGTGCATTTCGCTTGCGCAGCATTGCCGGCGCAGATAGGGTCGCAGTCGATTCAAAAACCGACAGCGCAGGGGAGTCGCCATGTCCGTCCGATCGCTGGCCTATATCCTGGTCGAATCGACCGACCTCGACGCCTGGCGTCGCTTCGGCTGCGATGTCATGGGCCTCCAACTTGTCGACGGGCCGGAAGGGGCGTTGTCGTTCCGCATGGACGATCGCCCTTTCCGCATCCGCATCCGCTCGGGAGAGCGGGACCGCTTCGCAGGCGCGGGGCTGGAGATCCCCTCGCGCGAGGCGTTCGAGGCGACCGTGGAAGGCTTGCGCCGGGCGGGCATGGCCGTCGAGCAGGGCGCGGCGGAGCAGGCGGCCGAACGCCATGTCGAAGCCTATGTTTCCTGCGCCGATCCGGCCGGCAATCCGCTGGAGCTGTGCTGGGGCAACACGGTGGCGGGCACGCCGTTCGTCTCGCCAGTCGGCGTGCCGGGCTTCGTCACCGGCGAGATGGGCATGGGCCATGTCGTGCTGCCCACCGATCGCTATGATGAGACGCGCGCCTTCTACAAGGATCTGCTGGGCTTCGGGGACAGCGACTCGATGCGCGTCCATTTCCCCGGCGGGCCGCCCACCGGGCTCGGCATGAGCTTCATGCACGCGAGCGGGCCGCGCCACCACACCGTCGCGGTGGGCGAGTTCCCCGCGCCCTCCGGCATGATCCACGCGATGGTGGAGGTGCCCTCGATCGATGATGTCGGCCTCGCGCTCGATCGCGCGCTGGCGGCGGGCGTGCATATCTCCTCGACGCTCGGCCGGCACACCAACGACAAGATGCTGAGCTTCTACATGCGCAGCCCGAGCGGCTTCGATATCGAATATGGCTGCGGCGGCGCGCGATATCACGACTGGTCCGTCGTCACCCCCACGATCACCATCAAGGAGGATCTGTGGGGCCATAAATGGGATTTCGGCCAGTGAGCGCGCCCGGCCCCGACAAGCGGATGACCGCCGAGGATGTCGTAGCCCGGCTGGAATCCGGCATGACGATCGGCATCGGCGGCTGGGGGCCGCGGCGCAAGCCGATGGCGCTGGTCCGCGCGATCCTGCGCAGCGATCTCACCGATCTGACGGTGGCGGCCTATGGCGGGCCGGAGTGCGGGATGCTGCTCGCCGCCGGCAAGGTCCGCAAGCTGATCTACGGCTTCGTCTCGATGGACGTGATCCCGACCGATCCGTTCTTCCGCAAGGCGCGGCAGGCGGCGAGCTTCGAGGCGCGGGAGATCGACGAGGGGCTGCTGCAATGGGGCCTGCGCGCCGCCGCGATGCGGGTGCCCTTCCTGCCGACGCGCACCGGGCTCGGCTCCGACGTGTTGAAGGCCAATCCGGATTTCAAGCTCGTCGCCTCGCCCTATGAAGACGGCGAAGTGCTGCTCGCCATGCCGGCGATCCGGCTCGACGCCGCGCTGCTCCACGCGACCCGGGCGGACCGGCTGGGCAACACCCTCGTCCAGTCGCCCGATCCCTTCTTCGACGAGCATTTCGCCCGCGCGGCGGACGCCTGCTACGTCAGTGCCGACGAGGTGGTGGACCGGCTCGATCTCACGCCCGAGGAGGCGCGATACAATCTCTACGAGCGCTGCTTCGTGACCGGCGTGGTGGAGACTCCGTTCGGCGCGCATCCCACCGCCAGCGCGCCCAACTACGGCTGGGATGTCGCGGCGATGAAAACCTATGTCGCGGCGGCCGACGCGGAGGGCGGCTGGGAAGCCTACGCCGCCGCCGTTCTCGGCGACAACGAGGCCGATTATGTGGAGCGCGCCGGCGGCGGCGCCGCGCTTGCCGCCCTGCCGCTGCCGGCCTTCTGAGGAGCGTTGAGCATGGCAACCGACTTCAGCCTCGCCGAGCTTCTGATCACCGCCTGCGCGGATGCGTTCCGCGGAAACGGCGAGATCCTCGCCTCCGGCATCGGCGTGATCCCGCGCCTTGGCGCGAGCCTCGCCCGCCTCACCCATTCGCCCGAACTGATGCTGACCGATGGCGAGGCCTATCTGGTGGAGGAGCCGATCCCGGTCGGCGCACGCCCGGCCTCTCCGCCGATGTCCGGCTACATGTCCTATGCCCGCGTGTTCGACATCGTGTGGTCGGGCAAGCGACACGTCATCATCGGCCCGCTCCAGATTGACCGCTGGGGGCAGACCAATCTTTCCGGCGTGGGCGCCTACGACAAGCCCAAGGTAGCGATGCTGGGGATGCGCGGGCTGCCCGGCAACAGCATCAACCACATCAACTCCGCCTTCGTGCCCAACCATTCGCGGCGCGTGTTCGTGGAGGGCGAGGTCGATATCGTCGGCGGCGTCGGCTACAATCCGGCGCGCTGGGCGCGGGGCATGAACCGCTCCTCCGTGGACAACCGGCGGATCATCACCAACCTGTGCGTGATGGATTTCGAAGGGCCGGATCACCGCGTCCGCGTCCGCTCGCTGCACCCCGGCGTCAGCTTCGAGGAGGTGCAGGAAGCGACCAGCTTCCCGCTGATGCGCCCCGCCGATCTCGGCGAAACCCCGGTCCCGAGCGCGGAGGAACTGGAGATCATCGCCCGGCTCGATCCGAAGAATCTGCGCTCGCGCCAGATCAAGGACAATCCGCCGGGAAGGAGGGCCGCATGAGCGAACCCGCGCCCCTTCTGGAAGGCTGGTTCACCACGGCCGAGCGCCCGGCGCTGATCGGCAGCCGCTGCTCGGCCTGCGGCAGCTACTATTTCCCGAAGCTCGATACGCTCTGCCGCAATCCGGCCTGCGATTCGACCCAGTTCGAAACGGTGGAGCTGTCCCGCACCGGCAAGCTCTGGTCCTTCACCAACGCCGGCTATCAGCCGCCCGCGCCCTATGTCGCGGAGGAACCCTTCACCCCCTTCGCGATCGCCGCCGTGGAGTTGGAGCGCGAACGCATGATCGTGCTCGGCCAGGTGGCGCGGGGCGTCGGCGTCGAGGCGCTCAGCGCCGGCATGGCGATGGAATTGGTCGTGGAGCCCGTGCCGGACGCGAACGCGCCCGAAGGCCGGCTCATCTGGAAGTGGAAACCCGCGGCATGAGCGGCGAGATCGCGATCCTTGGCGTCGGCATGCACCCCTGGGGCAAATGGGGACGGAGCTTCGTCGACTATGGCGTCGCGGCGGCGCAAGAGGCGCTGGCGGATGCGGGCGTGGCCTGGCGCGACATCCGCTTCGTCTCGGGCGCGGCGACGATGCGCTGCGGCTATCCCGGCTATGTGGCGGGGGCGACCTTCGCGCAGGCGCTCGGCTGGCAGGGGGCGGAGGTCAACACCAGCTACGCCGCCTGCGCTAGCGGCTCCCAGGCGCTCGCCGCCGCGCGGGCCAAGATTCTCGCGGGCGAGGCCGAAGTGGCGCTGGTGATCGGCGCGGACACCACGCCCAAGGGATTCCTCGCACCCGCCAAGGGGGAGCGGCCGGACGATCCGGACTGGGTGCGCTTCCGGCTGGGCATCACCAATCCCACCTATTTCGCGCTCTATGCGCGGCGGCGCATGGCGCTCTACGGCGACACGCCCGAGGATTTCGCGCGGGTGAAGGTGAAGAACGCCGCCCACGGCCTCGCCAATCCCAAGGCGCGCTATCGCAAGGCGTTCACGATGGAGGATGTCGCGGCCTCGGCGATGGTCGCCGATCCGCTGCGATTGATGGACATCTGCGCGACGTCGGACGGCGGCGCGGCGTTGATCGTCTCCAGCCTCGATTACGCGCGCCGCATGGGCAAGGACGACGCGCCGCGCGTCGCCGCCGTCTCGACCGTCACACCCACCTTCCCCTCCGCTATCGTCGAGATGCCCGATCTCACGACCGACAGCGCGGTAACGGGCGAGCCGGTCAGCTTCCGCTCGCGCCTGCCCGCCAAAGCCTATGAGCAGGCGGGCATCGGGCCGGAAGACATCGACGTCGCCGAAGTCTATGATCTCTCGACCGCGCTGGAGCTGGACTGGATCGAGGATCTGGGCCTCTGCGCGCGGGGCGACGCGGCGAAGCTCACTCGCGAGGGCGCGACGCGGATCGGCGGGCGCATCCCCGTCAACCCTTCGGGCGGGCTCGCCTGTTTCGGGGAGGCGGTGCCCGCGCAGGCGATCGCGCAGGTGTGCGAACTCGCGCGCCAGCTTCGCGGGGAATGCGGCGAGCGGCAGGTGGAAGGCGCGCGCGTGGGCATCACCGCCAATCAGGGGCTGTTCGGCCACGGCTCCTCGGTGATCGTCAAGCGGTGAGCGCGATGCTGGAGACGCCGCTTACCCGGATGCTTGGTTGCCGATGGCCGATCGTGCAGACCGCGATGGGCTGGGTGGCGACTTCGCCGCTGGTGATCGCCTCCTCCGAAGCGGGCGCGTTCGGCTTCCTCGCCGCGGGGGTGATGACGCCGGACGAGACGCGCGAGGCGATTGCGGCGGTGCGGGCGGGGACAAAGCGGCCCTTCGGCGTCAACTTCCACGCCTTCCAGCCCGGCGCGGCGGAGATCGTGGAGATCATCCTCGCCAACCGCGATCAGGTGCGCGCCGTCAGCTTCGGGCGCGGGCCGGACGCGCGGATGATCGCGCGCTTTCGAGACGCTGGCATCCTCTGCATGCCGACTGTCGGCGCGGTGAAGCACGCGCGCAAGATGGTGGAGCTGGGCGTCGACATCATCACCGTGCAGGGCGGCGAAGGCGGCGGCCACACCGGATCGGTGGCGACGACGGTGCTGCTGCCGCAGGTGCTGGACGCGGTGAAGGTGCCGGTGGTGGCCGCCGGCGGCTTCGCCGACGGGCGCGGGCTCGCCGCCGCGCTGGCCTATGGCGCGGCCGGCATCGCGATGGGCACGCGTTTCCTGATGACGCAGGAGAGCGCGCCGCCCGCCAACATCAAGGCGCGCTATACGGCGGCCGGCACGGACGACATCCTGGTCTCCACCAAGGTGGACGGCCTGCCCCAGCGCATGATCCGCAACCGGATGCTGGCGCGGATCGAGCGCATCCACGGCAGACTGGGCTTCTGGAGGCGCGGCATCGCCTCGGGCCTGGAGATGAAGCGCAAGACCGGCGCATCCTACGCCGATATGCTCAAGGCCGCGAAGGGCATGACCAGTCATGGCGGGCTGACCTTGCCGCAGGCGATGATGGCGGCGGCCGCGCCGATGCTGATCCAGCGCGCGGTGGTGGAGGGCGACGCCGAGGAGGGGCTGATGGCGACCGGGCTGGTCGCCGGCCGCCTCGCCGATCTTCCCACTTGCGCCGAGCTGGTCGCCTCGATCGCGGCGCAGGCCGAGCAGCGCATCGCCGCCCTCTCTTCCGCAAGCGAGCCCGTCTGATGCCGATCCGCACCCATATCGCCGAGCGCGTCGGCGAGATCATTCTCGATCACCCGCCCGTCAACGCGCTCGACAGCGCCGGCTGGAACGAGCTGCCCGGCGTCATCGAGGCGATGGGCCGCGACGAGGATATTCGCTGCGTCCTGATCCGCGCCGAGGGCAAGGGCTTCTGCGGCGGCGTCGACATCAAGGAGATGCAGGCGCACCCCGAACGCATCGTCGAACTGAATCGCGGCAATTACCGCACTTTCCGCGCCGTGCGCGCGTGCGAGCTGCCGGTCGTCACCGCCGTCCACGGCTTCGTGATCGGCGGCGGCATCGGCATCTGCGGCGCGTCCGACGTGGTGATCGCATCCGACGACGCCTATTTCTCGCTGCCCGAGGTGGATCGCGGCGCAATGGGCGGGGCGAGCCACCTCCAGCGCATGTTCCCGATCCAGAAGGTGCGCGCCGCCTTCTTCACCGGCGGGAAGATCCCGGCGGCGGAGGCCTACAGGCTCGGCGCTGTGGAGGCTGTGCATCCCCGTGAGCGTCTGCTGGAGGAAGCGCGCGCCTTCGCGGCCGTCATCGCCTCAAAGAGCCGCAAGGCGCTGGTGCTCGCCAAGGAGGCTCTGAACGGCCTCGAGCCGCGTGATGTCGATCACGGCTATCGCTTCGAGCAGGGCTTCACCCTCGAAATGTATATGCACGAGGATAGCCAGAAAGCCCGCGACGCCTTCGTCGAAACCAAGGGCGCGGCGAAATACTGATGGAGCTCGCCTATACCCCCGAGCAGCAGGCCTTCCGCGCCGAGGTGCGCGCCTGGATGGAGGCGCATGTGCCTCCCGAGCCCCTGAAGACGCTCGAAGGGCGCGAAGGCTATGACCAGCATGTCGCGTGGGAGCGCACGCTGGCGTCCGGTAACTGGGGCATGGTGACGTGGCCGGAAGCCTATGGCGGGCGCGGGCTCGATCTGATCCGCTGGCTGATCTTCGAGGAGGAATATTGGCGGGCCGGAGCGCCCCTGCGCGCCAACCAGAACGGCATTTTCCTGCTCGGCCCCACCATCATGGAATATGGCACGGACGAGCAGAAGGCGCGCTTCCTGACCCCGATGGCCAAAGGCGAGGTGATGTGGGCGCAGGCTTGGTCCGAGCCCAATGCCGGCTCCGACATGGCGGCGATCCGCAGCCGGGCGGTGCGCGACGGCGACGACTATGTCATCTCCGGCCAGAAAACCTGGTCGAGCCGCGCCGCCTTCGCGGACTGGTGCTTCGGCCTGTTCCGCACCGAGGAGGGATCGCAGCGCCACAAGGGGCTGAGCTTCATCCTGCTGCCGCTCGATTCGCCGGGCGTCACCATCCGCCCGATCCGCCAGCTTCACGGCGAAACCGGCTTCGCCGAAATCTTCTTCGACGAGGTGCGCGTGCCGGTCGCCAACCGTATCGCCGGAGAGGGTGAGGGCTGGGCAGTCGCGATGGCCACCGCCGGTTTCGAGCGCGGGCTGATGCTGCGCTCGCCCGCGCGCTTCCAGATGGCGGCGAAGCGGCTGGTGGAGCTTTACCGCGCTCACGCCGACACCGCCGCGCCGGGCGCGCGAGAGGCGGTGCTGCAGGCCTGGACCGACGCGGAGGCCTATGCGCTCAACACCTATCAGGTCGCGGCGACGGTGATGGCGGGCGGCCATATCGGCGCGGAGGCGAGCCTCAACAAGATTTTCTGGTCCGAGCTCGATCGTGCGCTCCACCGCACCGCGATGTGCCTGCTGGGCGCGGCCGCCGAGTTGCGTACGCTTCCCGGCGGCGAGGCGAACGGCTGGCTCGAAGGCTATATCTTCTCGCTCTCCGGCCCGATCTACGCCGGATCGAACGAGATCCAGCGCAATATCATCGCCGAGCGGCTGCTCGGCTTGCCGCGCAAGGGGGCGGGCTGATGGATTTCCGCCTCACCCCCGATCAGATCGAGCTGCGCGACGCCGTGCGGGATTATCTCGACGGCGAGCACGGCCCCGAGCGGCTGCGCCGCCTCGATGAGCAGGGCGGCCGCGATGCCGCCGTCTGGGAGGGGCTCGTCGGCATGGGCCTGACCGGCCTGCTGGTTCCCCAAGGCGAAGGCGGGCTCGGCCTCGGCCTGGTCGAAGCCGCGCTGGTGGCGATTGAATTGGGCCGCGCCGACGTCTCCGAACCGATCGTCGACAGTGCGCTGGTCGCCCC
>DASSTK010000413.1:0-4740 GCA_035707945.1 Sphingomonas sp. | reverse complement strand
ATGATCTCAAGGCCCGGCTCGATGCGATCGAGGCCAGGATGCACGAGGCGGATGCGCCGACATCCTACGATCCCGGCGCCGACGGCCCGACGGCGGGCTGAAACGCGGCGGATTATCCACAATTTTGCGTGAGGCCGCCCTTGCGGCCCGCGCGCTTCGCCTCCACAGCAAGTCCCGCGGGAGGGACGATGACGCTCGACGAGGATGACGAGGGCCGCGACGCGAGCCCGCCGATCGACATGCTGGAAAGCTACTTCCAGGCGCACGGCTGGTCGTCCGAACGGCTGGGCGAGGACGAGATCACCGCCACCGTTCAGGGAAGCTGGGCGCAATATGAGCTGCGCGGCGTCTGGCGGCCCGAGGATCGCGTGCTCCAGTTCCTCGCGCTCCCCGATATCCGCGTCCCCGCCGACAAGCGCGCAGCGATCTACGAGACGATCGGGCTCATCAACGAGCAGCTCTGGCTCGGCCATTTCGAGCTGTGGTCGGCCTCCGGCCTCGCCATCTATCGCCACGCCACTCTGGTGGAGAGCGACGGGGAGAGTGTGCTGGCGCTGGAAAGCGCCGAGACGCTGATCGAGACCGCGATCGACGAATGCGAGCGTTTCTACCCTGTCTTCCAGTTCGTGCTGTGGGGCAACAAGGCTCCTGGCGAGGCGATCGCCGCCGCTCTGATCGAGACGAGGGGCGAGGCATGAACATAGGCGGCGAGGGGCCGATCTGGCTGGTCGGCGCGGGCAATATGGGCGGCGCGATGCTGCGCGGCTGGCTGGACGCGGGGATCGATCCCGCCCGGATCACCGTCATCCGCCCCTCGGGCAAGCCGATCGCGGAGGGCGTGCGGGTGCTGCCCGCGCCGCCGCCGGACGGCGAGGAGCCGGCGGTTCTGGTGCTCGCGGTCAAGCCGCAGAAGCTGGATGATGTGGCGCCCGGCCTCGTGCCGATGGTGGGCGAGGGCACGCTGATCGTCTCGGTGTTGGCCGGGGCGGAGATCGCCTCGCTGACGAAGCGCTTTCCGGACCACCGCGCGATCGTGCGGGTGATGCCCAACACGCCGGTCGCGATCGGCAAGGGCGTGTTGCTGCTCCATACGAATGCGGCCGATGACTCGGCGCGCGCCGAGGCGGAGGCGCTGAGCCGGCCGCTGGGCATGGTCGAATGGATCGAGGACGAAGCGCTGTTCGGCGTCGCCACCGCCGTATCGGGCTGCGGCCCCGCCTTCCTGTTCCGCTTCATAGACGCGCTGGCGAAGGCCGGGGAGGAAGCCGGTTTGCCCGCCGATCAGGCCGCCCGCCTGGCGTTGGGGACGGTGGAGGGCTCGGCGCTGCTCGCGGCCGGATCGGAGGAGAGTCCCGCCAGGCTCGCCGATCGCGTCGCCAGCCCCGGCGGCTCCACCCGCGCCGGGCTCGACGTGCTGGACGAGAATGAGGCGCTTGACAGGCTGCTCGCGGAGACGGTGAGGGCCTCGGTTCGCCGCAACGCGGAGATGGCGGCGGAGGCGGCGCGAGGAGGAAAGGCATGAGCGAATCCGAACTTTCCGGCGGCTGTGCGTGCGGCGCGGTGCGTTATCGGGCGATGGGAGCGCCGCTCATCGTCAATTGTTGCCACTGCGCCTCCTGCCAGACCGAGACGGGCACGGCCTTCGCGCTGAACGCCCTCTACGAAGCCGATCGGGTGGAACTGATCGAAGGTGCGCCGGAGCCCGTGGCCACGCCTTCGGAGAGCGGCAGGGGGCAGACGATCTGGCGTTGTCCGGCCTGTCGTGTCGCGCTCTGGAGCAATTACGGCGGCGCGGGGGACCGTATCCGCTTCATCCGCGTCGGAACTCTCGACGAGCCCGCCCGGCTTCCGCCGGACGTGCATATCTACACCCGCTCGAAACTGCCTTGGGTTCGCCTGCCCGAAGGCGCGCGGGCGTTCGAGACCTATTACGACAGCAAGCAGGTCTGGCCCGCCGAAAGCCTCGAACGCCTTAGCGCGATTTTTCGGTAACGATCCCGGTCAGGCCGCCTCCGGCCTGCCGCGCACGCGGTCGGCGATGTGGGCCATGTAATCGGGCTTTCCGATCGTCACACCTTGCGCCCGCAGCAGATCGTAGGCTGTGACGAGATGGAAGTAGAAGTTGGGCAGCAGCCACTCGTCGAGATAATCGCGGCCGTCCAGCTCAAGATACATGCCGTCGATCAGATCGACGCGCTTGTCGCGATCGAACAGGCTGTCGTCCGCGGTCCGGCCGGCGGCCGCGACATGTTCGATCGTCTCGGCGATGTGCCGGCGGAGCCCGGCGAAATCGAAGCCCGTCGGATCGGGCTGTCGCCACCGCTCGCTCCGGCTCCAGGCCGCGAACCAGTTGGCCTGATTGCAGGTGAAGACGATCTGGTGAGGGAAGGGGAGCATATCCTCGGCCAGCCGTGCGCCGAGCAGCGCCTCGGGATCGCGCCCCTGCTCGCGCCACTGCGCCTCGGCCTTGCCGAGAAGACCGTCCAGGGTCTGCAGGCGCGTGGTGAAGATGCCCAGGGCGCGGGCCAGAATTGCGTTGCTCATGGAAACGGGCTCCTTGCGGTTGCGGGCCGCAGATAGGGTTTCGTTCCTACCCCGCAACGGCGGCGAAAAGAAAAAGGCCCGCCCCGAGGGAGCGGGCCCGTTTCCGATGATGATGCGGCGGGATTATCGGCGATGCTGGCGATCGTGCTTCTGGTAACGGATGCTGCGGCTCAGCGCGTCGAAGCGGCGATCGAGGTCGCGGCGCTCCCACCGGCTCAGGCCGTGGCCCGAGCGGCGATATTCCCGTTCGCGGCGTTCCAGTCGCCCGAAGCGATAGCGCAGGTTCTGCGCCTCGTGGCGGGTCAGGCGGCCCGAACGGACGCCCTGCTCGATACGATGATAGAGGTTCGCCTGCCGTCCATTGATCGACTGCCACGGGCGAGCCTGCGCCGCGGCCGGCAACGCGGCCATCGAGGCGGCTGAAAGGGCGAGCGCGAGTAGTTTGATCTTCATTGTCTTCGCTCCTGTCTTCGGCCGGATAGCCGGCACGAAAGGCAGGAAAGCATGATCGCGCTGAAGCGGGCCTGAGCGGTTCGTTGCCGCGCGTTCAGCCCTCGGGGAGGAAATCGGGCACGGAGAGATACCGCTCGCCGGTGTCGTAATTGAAGCCGAGCACCTTCGCGCCCGCGCCCAGCTCCGGCAGCTTCTGCGCGATCGCCGCCAGGGTCGCCCCCGACGAGATGCCGACCAGCGTTCCTTCCTCGCGCGCCGATCGCCGCGCCATCTCCTTGGCGTCGTCCGCCTCCACGGTGATGACGCCGTCGAGGAGTTGCGTGTGCAGGTTGGCGGGGATGAAGCCGGCGGCGAGGCCCTGGATCGGGTGTGGTCCCGGCTGGCCGCCGGAGATGACCGGCGAAAGCGTCGGCTCCACCGCGAATATCTTGACGCCCGGCCATTCCTTCTTGAGCACCTCGGCGACGCCGGTGATGTGGCCGCCGGTGCCGACCCCGGTGATGATGGCGTCGAATGGAGCGTCCACGAAATCGCGCAGGATCTCGTGCGCGGTGGCGCGGGCGTGGATTTCGATATTGGCGGGATTGTCGAACTGCTGCGGTATCCACGCGCCCTCGATGCGCGCGGCGAGTTCATGGGCGCGCTCGATCGAGCCTTTCATGCCCTGCTCGCGCGGGGTGAGATCGAACTTCGCGCCATAAGCGAGCATCAGCCGGCGGCGCTCCAGCGACATGGATTCGGGCATGACGAGGATGATGTCATAGCCCTTGACCGCCGCGACCATCGCGAGGCCGATGCCGGTGTTGCCGCTGGTCGGCTCGATGATGGTGCCGCCGGACTTGAGCTTGCCCGAGCGCTCCGCATCCTCGACCATGGCGAGAGCGATGCGGTCCTTGATCGATCCGCCGGGATTGGCGCGTTCGCACTTGATCCACACCTCGGCGTTCGGGAACATGCGCGAAAAGCGGACATGGGGCGTATCGCCGATCGTCTCCAGAATGCTCGCGGCCTTCATGCTGCCTTCTCCTCCAGCGGCAATATCTCATAATTCGGCGGTGGATCGAAATTGCGGGCGCGGCGCAGCTCGGGGAACCAGCGCGCCCAGGCGAACGCCACCAGCACCGCGCCGACGCCGCCCGCCACCACCGCGGCGACGGGGCCGATCAGTGCGGCGAGGAAGCCCGACTCCGCCTCGCCCATCTCGTTCGAGCCGGAGATGAACAGCGAGGAGACGGCGCCGACGCGGCCGCGCATCTCGTCCGGCGTCCAGATCAGGATCAGCGAGGAGCGGACATAGACGGACACCATGTCCGCCGCGCCCAGAATGGCGAGGCAGAGCAGCGAGAGCGGCATGGATTTGGAAAGGCCGAAACCCACCGTCGCCAGCCCGAAGATCGAGACGGCGACGAGCATCTTGACGCCGACATTATGCTTCATCGGCCGGAAGCTGAAATAGAGCGCCATCAACGCCGATCCCGCGGCCGGCGCGGCGCGCAGATCGCCGAGCCCCGCCGCGCCGACATGCAGCACGTCCTTGGCGTAGGCGGGCAGCATCGCCGTCGCGCCGCCCAGCAGCACCGCGAACAGATCGAGCGAGATGGTGCCGAGCACCAGCCGATTGCGCCGCACATAGCGCAGCCCGTCCACCATCTGCGCCCAAGGGCTCGCGCCGCGCTTGATCGCGGTGCGCGGCAGCGGGCGGAACATGAGCAGGCAGAGCAGCGAAACGGTGAACAGCGCGGT
>DASSTK010000412.1:0-8111 GCA_035707945.1 Sphingomonas sp. | reverse complement strand
CCGCCCAACGCCTACACGGCGGACAAGGCGAACGGAGCAACGCTGCTCAGCATCCCCTTCGGCCATACCGTCGACGCCATGTGTCAGGCGCTCGGCGAGTTCAGCGAAGTAGAGGCATTGCTGGCCAATCGACGTACGAGCTTCACTCTCGTGCCGGATAATGTCGAAAGGCCGATGACCACCGAGGATCAGGTGCTGGTGCAGGGTCGGCTGGGTGAAGGCGTGACCGCCTCGATCCATTATCGCGGCGGCGTTTCGCGCGGCACCAATCTGCTCTGGGAGATCAACGGCGCCGAGGGCGATCTGCAGGTCACCGCGGCGGCCGGCCACGCCCAGATGTTCCCGCTTTCGCTCTCCGGCGCGCGCGGCGAGGCGCAGATGCTTCAGCCGATGGAGCCGCCGGCGCGCTATCTCTGGACTCCGGAGATGCCGCCCTTCGCGCGCAATGTCGGCCAGATCTATGCGCTGATGGCCGACGATATCGCGAACGGCGCCCGCAACGCGCCGAGCTTCGAGGATGCGGTGCGTCGCCATCGCCTGCTGGATGCCGTGGAACGCGCATCCGCCACTGGTCGGCGGCAGGCGCTTTGATGATTCTATTTACGAAACAAGGGATTGGGGACAGTTTATGAGCTTACTGGATGGACGCGTGGCGATCGTCACGGGTGGAGGTCGGGGCGTGGGCCGCGCCTATGCCCTGAAGCTCGCCGAACAGGGCGCCAAGGTGCTGGTCAACGATCTGGGCGGCAGCGCGGCCGGCGAGGGCGCCGATGCGACACCCGCGCAGGAAGTGGTCGCCGAGATCAAGGCGAAGGGCGGTGAAGCGGCCGTCAACGGCGGCGATGTTTCCGATTTCCGCCAGGCGCAGGAGATGATCCAGCAGGCGGTCGATACCTTCGGCGGCCTCGATATCCTGATCAACAATGCCGGCATCCTGCGTGATCGCATGCTCTTCAACATGACCGAGGAGGAATGGGACGCGGTCGTCAAGGTGCACCTGAAGGGCACTTTTGCGCCAACCCATCATGCCGCCAATTATTGGCGCGCGAAAAGCAAGGCCGGTGAGAAGGTCGACGCGCGCATCATCAACACCACCTCGCATTCGGGGCTCTACGCGAATATCGGTCAGGTCAATTATGCCGCGGCCAAGGCCGGCATCGCGAGCTTCAGCCAGGTCGCGGCGCGCGAGCTTCAGCGCTTCGGCGTCACCGTCAATGCGATCGCGCCCCGCGCCGAGACCCGCATGACCCAGGGTTTGCGCGAGTGGACCCCGGAGCAGCTCGATCGCCGCGATCCCGAATGGATCGCCGCCTTCGTCGCGTGGCTGGCGAGCCCCGAGGCCCGCTACGTCAGCGGCCGCGTGTTCGAGGTGTGGGGCTACGGCATCACCGTCGCCGAGAGCTGGCAGCACGGGCCCAGCATGGAGGCATCCAAGGATCCCACCACGCTTGGCGAGGGCGTCGCCAAAATCCTCAAGTTCGCGCGCGCCAACGCCGGCATCAATCCGGGCGAGTGGCTGGATCCCTGATAGGCAGAACCCGCGAGAGAGGAGGCATCGCCTCCTCCTCCGATCAGCGTCGGATCGTTTCTCCGCCGTCCACGACCAGCACCTGCCCGGTGATGTGGCGGGATGCGTCAGAGACGAGGAACAGGATCGCCTCCGCGACATCCTCCGGCTCGCCGATTCGGGCGAGCGGCGTGCGCTCGATCACCGCGTCCAGCCAGCCGGGCATGGCGGTGAGGCTGCGGATCATGTCGGTGCGCGCCGTACCCGGCGCGACAGCATTCACCCGCACGTTGCGGCGCCCCCATTCGAGCGCGAACTGGCGGACCATCTGATTGAGCGCCGCCTTGGAAACGCCATATGCGGCCGAGCCCTGCGCCGCCATCAAGGAGGTGATGGACGAAACCATCACTGCCGAACCTCCGCCTGCGCTGGCGATGGCGGGCAGGGCATGGCGGGCGAGCCGCCACGGGCCGGTGAGATTCGTTTCCAGCACCTTGTTCCAGGTTTCCGGCGCAAGGGTTTCGAGCGGATCCAAAACCGGGTTCACCGCGGCATTGGAGATGAGGATGTCGAGCCGGCCATAGTGCGCGATCGTTCGCTCGACGAGCGCTTCGCAATCCTCGCCCCGGCCGATATGGGCGGGGATCGCCACTGCCTCATGGCCCGCCTCGATGAAATCGGAACGCACCGCCTCGCATGCTTCGGCCTTGCGGGAAGAAATGACGACGCGCGCGCCCTGCTCGGCGAGCAGCCGCGCGGTGGCGAGCCCGATGCCGCGGGTCGATCCGGTGACGATCGCGACCTTGCCTTGCAGACCAGACATGGCCGGAGCAGCCGGGGTCGTTCCGTTCAATGCGCCAGCTTGCCGGCGAACAGATCGCGTCCGATGATCTGCTTCATCACCTCGGCGGCCCCGCCCGCGATGCGGACGATGCGCGCGTCGATATAGGCGCGCGCGATCGGATATTCGGTCATGTAGCCGTAGCCGCCGAAGAACTGGAGGCACTGATCGACCACCTTCACATGGAGGTTGGTCACGACCAGCTTGACCTTGGCGGCCTCGACCGGCGTGAGTTCGCTTGCAAGGAAGCGTTTGATGCACCAGTCGGTGAAGGCGCGCGCGGCGAGCACTTCGGCGGAAAGCTCGGCGAGCACGAATTGGGTGTTCTGGAAATCGGCCAGCGTATGCCCGAACGCCTTGCGCTCGGCGGTGTAGTCCACCGTCCACCGGATCGCCGCTTCCGCCACGCAGATCGAGCGCACCGCCTGGGTCAGCCGCTCCTGGGCCAGCTTGCCCATCATGATGCCGAAACCCTTGCCCTCTTCACCCAGACGCCGCCAGACGGGCGCGCGCGCATCTTCCAGGAAGATTTCGGATGTATCCTGCGCCTTTAGGCCGATCTTCTCGAGATTGCGACCGCGCTTGAAACCGGGCTGGTGCGTATCGATCGCGATCAGGCTGACGCCCTTCGCGCCCGCGGCGGGATCGGTCTTGCAGGCCGTCACCATCACATCGCAGAGCTGGCCGTTGGAGATATAGACCTTCTGGCCGTTGATCACATATTCGTCGCCGTCCCGCACGGCGCGGGTGCGGATTTCCTTGACGTCGGAGCCTGCGCCCGGCTCGGTCAGGCCGAGCGCACCGATGATCTCGCCCGATACCATGCCGGGCAGGACAGCCCGTTTCAGCTCCTCGGAGCCGGCGGCGAGGATATAGGGCGCCACCATCTCGCTATGGACCATGAAGCCGGGCCCGGTGATGCCCTTCTTCGCCAGTTCCTCGATGACCACCACATTGTAGAGCCAGTCCGCGCCGAAGCCGCCATATTCCTCGGGCACGTTCGGGCAGAGGATGCCCACCTCGCCGGCGCGCTTCCAGATCGCGCGCGGGACGACTTCATCCTTTTCCCATTGGGCGTGGTGAGGGACGAGCTCGTCGTCGACGAAACGGGCGACGGTTTCGCGGAATTGTTCATGATCTTCGGAGAAGATGCCGCGTGCGGTGTCGTCCTCAGCCACGGCGCGTCTCGTGCGTCGCGAGCGTCTTTTGCGCCTGCTTCAAATGGGGGATGTCGAGCATCTTGCCGTCCAGGCCGAGCGTGCCGGAATCCGGGTTGGCGGCGAACAGCTCGACGACGCGCCGCGCGAAGGCCACCTCATCCTCGGAAGGCGAGAAGGCTTCGTTGATGATGTCGACCTGCGCCGGATGGATCGCCACCCGGCCCGAAAAGCCTTCCGCGCGCGATGCCTTGCAGGAGGCGCGCAGGCCTTCGGGATCGCGGAAATCGACATAGAGGGTGTCGACGGCCTCGACGCCGGCCGCCTTCGCGCCGAGAAGGCAGAGCGAGCGCACCATTTTATAGGTATGCGTCCACTCGCCGGTGGCGTCGGTATTGCCGCTCGCGCCGATCGCCGAGCTCAGATCCTCCGCTCCCCAGGTGAGGCCGTAGAGCCGCTCCAGCTTCGCTTCGGCGTAATCGCCCAGGCGGAAAGGGGCGATCGCGGTTTCGGTCGCGACCGGCAGTATCTTGATCGAGCCCACCTCGATTCCCGACGCGGTTTCCAGCGCATCGAGATAATCGCTCACCCGCGCGACATCGGCCGGGCCGTTGACCTTGGGCAGCATGATGCCGTCGGGTGCGGCGGGCACGATCGCGGCGAGATCCTCCAGTGTCCAGGGCGTATCCAGCGGATTGACGCGCACCCAAAGCTGGGAGTTGCGCCCGGTTCTCGGCCGATCCTTGAGGAAGGCGGGCACCATCGCTCTTGCCGCGGGCTTGCGGGCCGGAGCAACAGCATCCTCGAGATCGAAGATGAAGGCGTCGGCGGCGATGCCGCCGACCTTCGCCATCTTCTTCTCGCTGTCCCCCGGGATGAAGAGGAAGGATCGGATCGGCAGCGTCGTCATGCGCTTTTCGGCCTCTTCAGCTGCAAGCCGGCGCGCTTGCAGGAGGCGACCAGCTCGTCCTTCTGATTGTAAGCCCGATGCAGGAAGGTGACGATGCCCTGATCGGGGCGCGATTTCGATTCGCGAAGCTCGATCACCTCCGTGACGACATGGATGGTGTCGCCGTGGAAGACCGGCTTGGGAAAGCGCACCTCGTCCCAACCGAGATTGGCGACCGCCGTGCCGAGCGTCGTGTCCCCTACGGAGATGCCCACCATCAATCCCAGCGTGAAGGCCGAGTTGACGAGACGGCCGCCGAAGGGGGTGCCCTTCATATACTCCTCGTCCAGATGGAGCAGCGCCGGATTGTGTGTCATGGCGGTGAACAGGATATTGTCCGTCTCCGTCACCGTGCGGCGGATGGGATGGTGAAACAGCTGTCCCACCTCGAGATCATCGAACCAGACGCCAGGCATCAGTGCAGCCCCAGAATGGAGATGGCCGCGATGCCCTGATAGGGCACGCCGCCGAGATTGTGGGTAAGGCCTATCGAGGGATCGGCAAGCTGACGCTCGCCGGCCCGGCCGAGAAGCTGATTGTAAACCTCATAAGCCATGCGCAGGCCCGATGCCGCGATCGGATGGCCGAAGCATTTGAGGCCGCCGTCGATCTGGCAAGGCATGGCGCCGTCCCGATCATAACGACCCTCGAGGATGTCGAACACCGCCCGGCCGTCATCGGAGAAGCCCAGATCCTCCATCGTCACCAGCTCGGTTATCGAGAAGCAGTCATGGACTTCGGAGAGCGATATCTGCGTCTTGGGATCGTCGATCCCGGCCTCCTTATAGGCTCGGGCGGCGGCATTGCGGGTGGTGGCGACGTAGCTTCCGTCCCAGTCGCTCGTCTGCGTCTCGCGGCCCGAGCTGGTCGAAAGCTGAAGCGCCTTGATCGTCACCAGCTCTTTCTTGCCCAGCGCTCGCGCGATCTCCGGCGTGGTCACGATCGCGCATGCCGAGCCGTCCGACACGCCCGAGCAATCGAACAGGCCGAGCGGGTCGGAGATCATCGGCGCGTTCATGATGGTCTCCATCGGGACGGCCTTCCGGAAGTGCGCCTTGGGGCTGTATTGGCCGTTCTGGTGGCTTTTCCACGAGACGTGGCTGATCGCCTTCTTCAGATCCTCCTTCGAGGTGCCGTATTTGGCCCGGTAGTATGGCGCGAGTTGCGCGAAACCGGCGGGCGCCGAGCCCATCGGCATCCACAGATCGTTGAACGTGCCTTTGAAGGGCGGGGGCAGGCCGCCGAAGCCGGTGTCCTTCAGTTTCTCCGCGCCGATCGCCAGCGCGATGTCGACCGCGCCGGAAGCAACCGCATATGCCGCGCCGCGCAGGGCCTCGGTGCCGGTCGCGCACATATTCTCCACGCGGCTGACGGGAATGCCCTCGAGCCTCAGCGCCATCGCCGCCGGGATCGAGGAGTTGCCGACATTGATCGAATCGCCCCAGCAGCCGAACCAGGCGGCCTCGATCTGCTTGCGCTCGATGCCGGCGTCGGCGAGCGCTTCTTCGAAGGCTTCTTTCATCAGATCGGGCGAGCCGGCATCCCAGCGTTCGCCGAATTTGGAGCAGCCCATTCCCAGGATGGCCACCTTGTCCTTGATGCCTGTCGCCATTGATAATTTCCTCAGGCCGCGCCGCGCGGCGTCGCTTTCCAGAAATAGCGGTTGTAGCCGCGCTGCCGGTCCTTCTCCTTGATCCGATAGACCATGCGCAGCGTTGCGCCGGTATCGATCCCTTCCTTGCCGATATCGACCATCTCCATCATCATCCGCGCGCCGCTGTCGAACTGAACGAAGCCGACCCACAGCGGCGGGGCGGGATGATAGGAAAGCCAGTCGGCGGTGGAGGTCAGCACCGTCGCGGTGGCGTCTCGCAGGGGCACATCCTCGAACTGCTCGCGCGGCGCATGGCAGCGGACGCAATATTGCAGTTGCGGGAATTGCACCGTGCCGCACGCGCCGCACCGGCCCGCGTTGAAGCCTTCCATCTGATCGGCGGAGCGATATTGCTCGGTGAGCGGGGTCTTGGCGCTTTTTTCCGAGCGCATGCCCCACTCCATCTCGATGCCTCCGTAGAAGGAGAGCATGCGCAGATAAGAGTCGGTGGGCAGCGCGTCGGCGATCGAGCCCGAGACGCCACGTGCAGGACGCGCTTCCCGGATGGCGTCGGTCGCCTGAAAGACCAACGCATCGGCGCCCTGGCCGAAGCCGACCAGCAGGATGCGCTCGCCGGGTTCCGCCTTCTCCAGCGTGGCGGCGAGCATCAGCAGCGCATGCGCCGCGCCCGCATAGCCCACGCCGTCTTCCAGCCCGCTCGCGATCGCGCCTGCGAAGTTGATCTTCTTGGCGACGGCTGCCGCTGCGCCCTTGAGATAGGAAGGCATGACGAAATGCTGGATGTCGCCGATGGCGAGCTGGGCGTCCGCCAGCGCGGCCTTCACCGCCGCAGGAGCGATCTTGGCATAGCCCTCGTCTCGCACCCAGCGTTCTTCCCATCCATAATCGCTGTCCGCATCCGCCGAGCGGAAGTGATCGACGAACACGTCGGTCACGGTGGCCGAGCCGATCAGACGGGCGGCGACATTTTCGTCCGAGACGAAGAACGCCGCCGCGCCCGCGCCGAAGCTCAACTCCTGCGCGCTTGCCGGTTTGGCGAAAGGATTGTCGGAGCCGATCACCAGCGTCGGCTGTGAGCCCTTCAGGGCCTGGAGCAGCGCCGATGTGCCGGCGCGCTGCGATCCGGCGGCGTCCGAGCTGGCGACGCCCGAAGGCGCGCCGATCGCGCGGGCGACGATCGCGGCGTTCTGGAGATCGGCATAGGGGAGGTTGGTGGAGGCGAGCCGCACGGCTTCGATTCCGGCCGCATCGCCGGAGCCGAGCGCGTCCCGCGCCGCTTCGACCGCCATGGTGATGGCGTCCTCGTCCCAACTCGTGAAGGCGCGCGACCCCTTAGCCTGGCCCCGTAACGAGGGAGCGGCCCATTTATGGGCATCCGCGATGATGGCCCGGTCGATACGGAGACGGGGAACATATGCGCCGAAAGCCGAGATGCCGTATTCTGCCATCCACCCCACCAATGCCGCGGCCGAGTCACCGGCAAAAACATCCGGCGACAGCCTTGTTGACCGGCTGTCGCCGGAGAAGCTCGTATCGCCGATCTAGTGCACTAGCGTACGTTAATCAAGCGTGTTAGGTCGCGAGCGATGATCATGTGCAGGAGAGATGATTGGTAAAGATTCCGCTATCGGAAGTTCCCGAACAGGGCGCCAGGGTGGTGACGATCGAGGGCAAACGAGTGCTGTTATGCCGCAGCGCCGCCGGTATCCGCGCGATTGACGAGATATGTCCGCATCAGTGCCTCTCGCTGGAGGGTGGTCGTGTGCGCGGCTCTTCCCTCATCTGTCCTCATCACGGCGCGCGCTTCAGCCTGGAAGATGGCCGCTCCCTGTCGCCGCTGACGCCGAAGCCGCTTACTCTTTATCCGGTGACGGAAGAAGGCGAGGAGCTTGCAATCACCATTAGTTAGCTGTCGGGGAGCGCTCGACGCCCCAGCGGATCGAACGCCGGATGATTTCCCGATAGGTTTCGTCTGTCCACGGTCCGCGTTGGACAGGCAGTTCAGCGATGAAGGGCTGGAGATCGAAACGGCCGCAGCAATG
>DASSTK010000411.1:0-5476 GCA_035707945.1 Sphingomonas sp. | reverse complement strand
TTCTCCATCGCGCGGGCGGCGGGCTCCATCAGCGCACAGTGGAAGGGGGCGGAGACGGTGAGCAGCATGGCGCGCTTGGCGCCCCGCCCCTTGGCGAGTTCGACGGCGCGCTCCACCGCCGCCTTATCGCCCGAGACCACCACCTGCCCCGGCGCGTTATCGTTGGCGGCGGTGCAGACCTCGCCTTGCGCCGCATCCGCCGCGATCTGCCGGACGGCGGCGAAATCGAGCCCGAGCAACGCGGCCATCGCGCCCTCGCCCACCGGCGCCGCCGCCTGCATCGCCTGGCCTCGCGTGCGGAGCAGCCGCGCCGTTTCGGCGAGCGCCAGCGCGTCCGCCGCGCAGAGCGCCGTATATTCGCCGAGGCTGTGGCCGGCGACGAACTCCGCCTTGTCGGCGAGCCGGACGCCGCCTTCCTTCCCCAGCACGCGCAAGACGGCGATCGCGTTGGCCATGATCGCGGGCTGGGCGTTTTCGGTCAGCGTCAGCTCGTCGGCGGGGCCTTCGGCCATAAGGCGGGCAAGATGCTGGCCCAGCGCCTCGTCCACCTCCTGAAACACCTCGCGCGCGGCGGCGCTGGCGGCGCTGAGCGCCTGCCCCATGCCGACCGTCTGGCTACCCTGCCCCGGAAAGATGAACGCGCGCATGATCCTCTCCTCTCAGGCGCGCGGCGATAGGAAGAAGGGCGAAGCAGCGCAAGACGTCCGCACCCCGAGGTTCCGGATGAGGATTTCGGACGGATCAAGCCGCCGCCGCGCGTGCGCTCGTCCGCTCCTCGACCAGAAACATGCGCGTCTTCTCTCGATCGAGGAAATGGGCCTCGTCCCCGGCGATGCGGGCGGCGATGTCGGGCCGTGCGGCGACGGCCATAGCGCGGTCGTAGGCGGCGCGATCGGCGAACCACAGCTCCGTCACCACATCGAAGTCGAAGGGCGCGGCGCCGGGCGAGGCGAAGGCGCCGGTGAAATCGGCATAGTTGCGCCGATATTCGACGATGCCCGGCAGCAGCGACAGGATCAGCGGCGCGTGGCGGGTCTCGTAATAATCGATGAAGGCGTGGGGCTCGAGATCGGCGCGGCGCTTGAGCAGGGCGATCGCCTTGCAGCGGGCGCGGGACAGGCTCACGGCAGCAGCGATTGCGCGGAGACGGCGCCGTCCGCCAGTTTGCCGTCGAGAATGGTGCGCGGCTCGTTGCGCGATTTGGCGATCCGCCAGCCTTCGGCGGTGCGGACATATTCGTCGTGATAGAAGCTGCTGAGCAGGCGGAAGCTGCCCTCGCGCGGATCATAGGTGGCGAAGCCGAGATTCCAGCGCCCCCGCGCATGATCGGCGTCGATCACCTCGATCTCGCCATTATGGCCCTGATGCACGTCGACGATCGGGCTGTTGACCGCGATTTGGGTGAACACCTCGATCAGCCCGTCCGGCCCGAACTTCCCGATCGGCGGGTAATCCAGCTCCGCGTCCGGCGTGAAGCAGGCGCGAATCGCGTCCACGTCCTTGGCGTCGCAGGCGTTGAGGTAACGCGCCTTCAGCCGCCGGATGGCGCTCTCCGCCTCCAGCCGGGCGATCCGCGCTTCCAGGTCGCTCATCCGATTTTCTCCACACGGGTTTCGGGGATGGGGTGTTCCTTCGCGCCCGTCCAGCGCAGCAGCATCGTGCCCTGGCTATGGCCGGCGGTATCGAGCCAGTTGCCGCGCCCGATATCCCGATCGGCGATGACGAGGGTGAGCGCGCCGTCCGGATCGAGCTTCGCGCTGTGCTTGTTCACATGGGCGCGCAGATGCCGGTAATCGAGCGACTCCAGCCAGATATTGTCGAGCTGGAAGTTCCAGAAGGTGCAGTCCGGAACCCGCGTCCTGATGACCAGCGCCTCGCCGGGCTCCAGCTTCCAGTAACCGTGTATATAGAAGATGGTGGGATCGCCGCCGGCCTTGAAGAACATCGTCTGATCGGTGGTGGCGAGCTTGTTGAACTGCTCGGCCCGGAACAGATCGGTCCATCTGAGAAAGGTGCGCGCGGTGCCCTCGACGAAGGCCAATGCGCGGTTGAACCCCGCCTCGAGTTTCGCGGCGTCGAGCGGCTCCGGCGTGGCGCGCGGCGCATCGAGCGCCTCGACCTTCACCGTCGCGGGCTCCTCGGCATCGCGATCGAGGAATGTCTGGCGGACGAGCAGCATCGAGCTGTCCTCGGCCAGAGGCAGCCAGTTGCCGTCCACGCGCTCGCGGCTGGCGATGATCTCGAAGCGCCCGTCCTCGCCGAAGATCATATCGGCGGAATCGAGCTCGCCGGTCGAAGCCATGGTGCCGTCGATCGCGTAGCGATTGGCCTTGGTGCCGAAGCTCAGGATCGACACCGTGCCGCGCTTGCCGGTGATGCGATAGCGCCGCTCACCGCTGATCGAGGCGTTGAGATAGAGATTGTCCGGATTGTCCGCCCCGATCTTCGCCGTCGGGTGTGAAGCCGCGTAGAAGCTCGGGAAATCCGTGTCGGCATTCTCCAGGTTCATTTCCAGCGCGATGCGCAGGAGCCGGCTCAGATAGCGATAGCCCTCCGCCCGGTCGATCGGCGTGTCCGCCGCATCGGCGCCGAGCACGATATCGCCCGCGGCCTCCAGCCTGCGACAGAAATCCCGCCACAGCTCGCCGGAGGCGACCTTATCCTCCGCCCCGCCGCTCATGGCGCCATATACTGGCCGCCGTTGACGTCGAGCGACGCCCCCGTGACCACCTTCGCATAATCGGAGAGGAACCAGAGGACCGCCTTGGCGCAATCTTCCTCGGGCGGGATGATGCCCAACGGAATGCGCGCGGTGACTTCGCCGAGCACATCCTCGCGCTTTCGCCCGGCGGCTACCTGGCCGTCGATGAAGCCCTGCACGGGCGCGCCGTCGATCCAGCCCATACGCGCCACGTTCACGCGGATGCCGAAGCGGCCGAAATCCTTGGCCATGTGCCGGGTAAGCGCGTTCAAGCCTCCCTTGGCGGAGGCATAGGCCCCTTCGCCCGGAAAGGGATTGACCGTCGACATGGTGGAGACGTTGACGATCGCGCCGCCGCCCGCCTGCTTCATCGCCGGCAGGCAGGCCTGCGCCATGCGAAGCGCGCCCGCGCAGTTGATGTTGAAAATGCCGGCGAACTGCTCGGCATCCGCTTCATCGACGGGTTTCCATTCGCCATGCATATAGGCGCTGCTGACGAGGCCATCGATCCGGCCGAATGTATCGGTTACGGTCTTGGCGAGCGCACGGCACTGGTCCGCGCTGGTCACGTCCGTCGCCACCGCGACCGCCTCCCCGCCGTTGGAGCGGATATCCGCCGCCACCTCGTCCAGAAACGCCTTGTTGCGCGCGCCGAGCCCCACCCTGGCCCCTTCCGCGGCGGCGATCCGGGCGAGCGCCTGACCCATGCCCGGCCCGACGCCGCTGATGATAACCACCTTGCCTTCAAGCAGCATGTCCGATCTCCTCCGCTGCGTCGATCCGGTTCCATTTCGCGTCGATGGCGTTGCCCACCTCCGTGCAATGCGTGCCGCTGGGGCCGTACATCGCCGCCACGCAGCGGTTGCAGGCGGTGCAGCCCGAACGGTGCGCGGGGTTTTCGCGCCAATGGGCGACGAGGCCGGGCTCGTGAACCAGCGCGCGCGCCATCACTATCGCGTCGAAGCCTTCGCCCAGCGCCTCCCTCGCCGCCCCGAGCGACTGCACGCCGCCGAGATAGGCGAGCTTGCAATCCACCGACGCGCGCACCCGCCGCGCGGCGTCGAGAAAGTAAAGCTCATGGAAGCGCACCGACTTGGGGGTGCGCATCTTCAAAAGCTTGAACTGGAGCTTGGCGAGCCAGCCCGGCTGCATCGCGGCGAGATCGTCATAGGGAAGCGGGCTCGAGAACATGACCCAGCTCGATTCGATGTTGCGGCCGCCGGAAAGCACCAGCATGTCCGCGCCGGCGCGCTCCAGCGCGCGGGCGGTGACGATGCCGTCCTCCACCGTCGCGCCGCCCTTGGCCCCGTCGAAGAGGTTGATCTTGGCGAGCACAGCGATGCGGCTTCCCACCGCCTGCTTGACCGCCGCCAGCACCTCCGCCGGGAAGCGCACCCGCTTCTCCGCCGATCCGCCATAGGCGTCCCGCCGCTTGTTGGAGAGGGGCGAGATGAACTGGTTGAGCAGATAGCCGTGGCCCATATGCAGCTCGACCGCATCGAACCCGGCCTCGACCGCGCGGCGCGCCGTTTCCACGAATTCGGCCGTGACCTGATCCATGTCCGCCCGCGTCATGGCGCGCTGGAAGAAGCGGCCCATCAGCACGCCCATCTGATCGATCCCGCCGCTCGCCGACATGGCGCGGGGCGTGGAAAGCTCGGTGTGCTGGAGGAAGCTGCCGCCGTGGGTGATCTGGGCGGAAACCGCCGCGCCTTCGGCATGCACCGCATCCGTGACGGCGCGGTAATGCGGCAGGCTCGCATCGGTCAGCATCCCCTGATCGACGAAGGTGCGCCCGTCGGGCGAGACGGCGATATAGGCGAGCGTCGTCATGCCCACCCCGCCGGCCGCGAGCCTGCGATGAAACTCGAGCAGCGATTTCTGCGGCGCCGATCCGCGCGTCATCATCTCGTTCGCGCCCGACCGGATGAAGCGGTTGCGGATGGTGATCGGGCCGATCGTCACCGGGCTGAAGGGATCGATATGGGTCATCAGTCGAAATTCGCCTGGCCGCCGTCGAGCGGAATGGTCGCGCCGCTCAGATAGGCGAAATCACGTCCGGCGAGCGCCGCCACGGCCGCGCCGATATCCTCCTCGCAAGCGCCGATCCGGCGGAGCGGAATGGTTTGACGGAACGCCTCGGCTTCCTCGGGCCGCGCCTCGGCCCATTGCTTGAGCGCAGGGGAATCGGCATGGGGCGCGATGCTGAGCACGCGGATGCCGTCCGGCCCCCATTCAGCCGCCGCCGCGCGGGTGAGTGAGCGCATCGCCTGCTTGACCGCGGCGTAGGCGCCGTAGCCCGCCATATCCCACCGCACCGCCGCCGAGGTGGCGAGGTTGAAGATCACGCCGTCGCCGCCGCGCTTCAGATAGGGATAGGCCGCGCGCATGAAGCGGAACGCGGCGAGCGGGCCGGAGGTGAAGCCCGCCAGGAAATCCTCGTCGCTCACCTCGAGCAGCCGCCCGAGCGGCACCTGCTGAGCGTTGTTCACCAGGATATCGATCCGGCCGTGCCGTTCGGCCGCCGCCTCGACCGTCGCGGCGATCGCCGCCCCGTCATTGCCGTCGCAGACATGCGCCGAGGCGGGGACGCCCAGCGCCTCGATCTCCTTGGCGGTTCCGGCGAGCGTCGCCTCCGTCCGCCCGGTGATCGCCACCGCCGCGCCGCGCCGGGCGAGCGCCAGGGCGATGCCGCGCCCCACCCCCTGTCCGCCGCCGGTGACGATCGCGACGCGTCCGGCGAGCGCGCCCATGCTCAGGCTCCGAGCCCGGCCG
>DASSTK010000410.1:0-2004 GCA_035707945.1 Sphingomonas sp. | reverse complement strand
CGGCGGGCGCGATCCTGATGCCCTATGCGGCGTTCCGCGCCGAGGCGCGCCGGGTGCGCCACGACATAGACCGGCTGCGCCACCGCTTCGGGGTGAGCTTCGAGCAGGCGTGCCACCGCCTCTCCACCCTGCAACGGCCCGGCGCGCGCGGCCTGCCCTTCTTCTTCTGCCGGGTGGACATGGCGGGCAACATCACCAAGCGCCATTCGGCGACCCGCCTGCAATTCGCCCGCTTCGGCGGGGCCTGCCCCTTGTGGATCGTGCATGAGGCGGCGGCGATCCCGGACCGCATCCTCGTCCAGCTCGCCGAGATGCCGGAGGGCGCGCGCTACGTCTCGATCGCCAAGGGGCTGGTGAAGGAAAGCGGCAGCTTCGCGCGGAGCCCGCGCCGCTACGCCGTCGCGCTCGGCTGCGAGGTCAGCGAGGCCAGGGACTTCATCTACGCCGACGGGTTCGATCTCGCCCGCCCCGGCGCGGCGACGCCGATCGGCGTCTCCTGCCGCATCTGCCCGCGCGAGGATTGCGACCAGCGCGCCTTCCCCCCCTCCGGCCGCGCCATCCGCGTGGACCCGGACCGGCGCGAGGTGGTGCCCTATCGGTTCGAGTAGAGGGGAGCGCACCATAGCGGCTACAGTGATCCGTTCGTGCTGAGCGAAGTCGAAGCACGTATGCCGGGCAGATCGCTTGCAGCACGTCCTTCGACTTCGCTCAGGACGAACGGGGAAAGGATTGCGACCTGGTAACGACGGGCGGATTACCGCCCGGCATACCTCCGATACCATTCCACGAAGCGGGGGATGCCCACGTCGATCGGGGTGGTGGGGCGATAGCCGAGATCGCGTTCGATCGCGGAGATGTCGGCGTAGGTGGCGGGCACGTCGCCGGGCTGCATCGGCTTTTCCACCCGGATCGCGGGGCGGCCGCACGCCTGCTCGATCAGCGCGATCAGCCGCTCCAGTTCCTCGGCCTGGTTGTTGCCGATATTGTAGAGCGCGTGCGGGCTGACGCTGCCGCCCGCCTTCTCCGCGCCGTCATCGGCCGGAGGGTGATCGAGCGCGGCCAGCACGCCAGCGATGATGTCGTCGATATAAGTGAAGTCGCGCCGCATCCGGCCGCCGTTGAAGACCTCGATCGGCTCGCCCGCCAGGATTTTCGCGGTGAAGCCCCACACCGCCATGTCCGGCCGCCCCCAAGGGCCATAGACGGTGAAGAAGCGCAGGCCCGTCTGCGGGATCCGATAGAGATGGGCGTAGGCTTCGCTCATCAGCTCGTCCGCTTTCTTGGTGGCGGCGTAGAGCGAGATCGGGAAATCCACCCGCGCCTCCACCCGGAAGGGCAGATCGGGGCTGGTTCCGTACACCGAGGAGGAGGAGGCATAGACGAGATGCTCCAGCTCGGCCTGGCGGGCGAGCTCGAGGATGTTGAGATGGCCGACCAGGTTGGAATGGGCGTAGGCGCGGGGGTTTTCGATCGAGTAGCGCACCCCCGCCTGGGCGCCGAGATGCACGATCCGGGTCAGCCCCTCCCCCGCCGTCGCGCCCGCCAGAGCATCGGCATCAGCGAAATCGATCTCGTGGAAGGCGAAGCGCTCGGCCGCGCCCGATTCGGCGGCGATCGCGGCGAGACGGGCGCGCTTGAGCGCGATCGGGTTGAAAGGGGTGAGGCAGTCGACCCCCACCACCCGCTCGCCCCGCGCGATGAGGCGACGGCAGAGATGGGAGCCGATGAACCCGGCCGCGCCGGTGACGAGTGTGGTCATGCTCCCTCCCGCTCGCAGGAGCACTGATTTCGGTTTAGCCGCCGATCACCCCGCATTGCGTTGCGCCAGATGCCGTTCCCAGGCGAGCGCGTGGGCGACGATGGTGCCGAGATCGTCGTAGCGCGGCCGCCAGCCGAATGCGGCCACGATCGCGTCGTTGGCGGCGACCAGCGCGTCGGGGTCGCCGGGGCGGCGGGGTTCGAGGCGGCGGTCGATGGCAACGCCGCTCACCCGCTCCACCGCGT
>DASSTK010000409.1:0-7022 GCA_035707945.1 Sphingomonas sp. | reverse complement strand
CGGGCGCGGGCGTAGCCGTACACCTCGGTCAGCACGTCGCCGATGATGTAGCTGATCGGAAAGAACAGCACGCCCGCGCCGAAGGTGAAGCCGCCGAGCGTCGCCGCCTTGTCCGCCCCGATCACGTTGGAGAGGAGCAGCACCGCGACGAAGGCGGCCATGACGAAATCATAATGGCGGAAGCCCCCGCGCGCGATCGCGTCGGCCTCGACCGCGAGCGGCGCGGTTTGGTGCATCTGCGTCATGGCCCCTGCGTGTATCGCGCCCGCCCGCGCCCGCCAAGGATTCCCAAAGGCCGCGAACCGCCCTACATGCAGGCGCCACGGCCCCGTAGCTCAGCTGGATAGAGCATCTGCCTTCTAAGCAGAATGTCGCAGGTTCGAGCCCTGCCGGGGTCGCCATTCCCGTTCGCTTCGGCCCAGCCGCGTCGTCGCGATGAGGCCGAGCGCCAGCAGCGCCAGCGTGAAGCCCACCACCCAGCTCCAGCCGCCCCTCGCCCAGAACCAGCCGCCCGCCGAACCGGCCACGCTCGATCCCAGATAATAAGCCAGCAGATAGAGCGAGGAGGCGTGGCCCTTGGCGGCGCGCGCCTCGCGCCCGACCCAGCCGCTCGCCAGCGAGTGGGTGGCGAAGAAGCCGACGGTCAGCACCGCCACGCCCAGAATCAGCAGCGGCAGCGAGCCCGCGAGCGTCAGCGCCGCGCCCGCCATCGCGATGACGAAGCCGCCCGCCAGCACCCGCGCCCGTCCGATCTTGTCAGCCAGCGTTCCGGCCAGCGAGGAGGCGACGATGCCGAACAGATAGACGAGGAACAGCAAGCCCAACTCGCCCTGGCTCAGCGAGAAAGGCGGCTTGAGCAGGCGGAAGCCGACATAATTGTAGATGGTGACGAACGCCCCCATCACCAGAAAGCCGACAGCGAACAGCAGGGCGAGTCGACCGTCGAGGAGATGCCGCTTCCAGGCGGCGAGATGGTAGCGCGCATCGAAACCGCGCCGGGCGACGAAATGGCGCGAGGGCGGCGCGAGCAGCACGAAGCCGATCGCAGCGGCGAGGTCGATCCCGCTCACCAACGCCAGCGCCGCGCGCCAGGAAAGCACATCGGCCAGCAGGCCGACGCCGACGCGGCCCATCATGCCGCCGAAGGCGGTGCCGCCGATATAGAGGCCCATCGCCTGCCCCAGCCCCTCGGGCGCGATCTCCTCGGCGAGATAGGCCATCGCCACCGCCGGCACGCCGCCGAGCGCCAGCCCCTCGATGGCGCGGGCCGCGAGCAGGTCGCGCCAGCCGGGCAGCAGCGCGGCGGCGAGGTTGAGCAGCGCCGCCAGCGCGATCGAGACAAACCTCAGCCCGCGCCGCCCCACCCGCTCCGACACAACCGCCGCGACGACGATCGCGATCGCGACCATGCCGGTGGTGAGCGACAACGCCAGCGAGGCTTCGACGGCCGCGACATGGAAGGTTTCGGCGAACAGCGGCAGCAGCGGCTGCACGCAATACATCAGCGAGAAGGTGGCGAAGCCCGCGAGGAAGAAAGCGAGGCTGATCCGCCGATAGGCGGCGCTGCCGCGCACGGCATGGCTGGAGGAAGCGAGGGCGGCGGTGGCCATGCGGGCGCAGATGGGGGCGGCGCGCCCGCCTGTCCAATATCGAAGCCGAACGGATCGAGTGGCGGCGGCAATGGCCCCGCCCTCGGAAATGCTTCCGCGTCATCCCCGCATAAGCGGGGATCCACCTCCTTCGCGTTCGGCCGGGAGTTGCGGTCGGGAGATGGGTTCCCGCTTGCGCGGAAATGACGGCGGATGAATGTGCCACCCCTTACTGTATTGTTACACCAATACACACATGCTATCCTGCTCGCCACAGGAGGGAACGAGCCATGTACAGCGAGGATGATCTGGAGGCCGCGGTGGCGGCGGGGGTGATCGATCGGGAGACGGTGACGCGACTGCGTGCGTTTCAGGCGCGCTTCGCCCATATGCCGATCGTGGACGAGGAGCATTTCCGGCTGATCACCGGCTTCAACGACATCTTCGTCTCGATCGCGGGGGTGCTGCTGCTGGTCGCGCTCGGCTGGCTGGGCCAGGCGATCCCGCTCGGCCTCGCCGAGGGGCCGAGGCCGATGGGCGGCCTGTTCGTGGCGATCGCGGCCTGGGGCTTGGCCGAGCTGTTCACCGCACGGCGGCGGATGGCGCTGCCGTCGATCATCCTGCTCGTGGCCTTCGTCGGCGGTCTGCTCGAGACGACCGTCGCGGGCATCGGCGCGGTGCTCGACATGAACGGCATCCACAATCTCGATCCCGTCACCGGATCGCTGGCGCTCGCCGGTGGGGCGGCGGTGGCGGCGATCGGGGCCTGGGCGCACTGGCGGCGCTTCCATGTGCCGATCACCATCGCGGCCGGGGCCGCGGCGGTGGTGGCGGTGGTCGTCGCGCTGCTCGCGGCCGCCTTCCCGCTCCTCCAGCATCATGTCGAATGGCCGGCGCTGGTCGGCGGCCTGTGTGTATTCGCGGTGGCGATGCGCTGGGACATGAGCGATCCGGAGCGCACCACGCGGCGCGCCGACGTCGCCTTCTGGCTGCACCTGCTCGCCGCGCCGCTGATCGTCCATCCCATCTTCGTGATGCTGGGCCTGCTCGACGGCGGCATCGGCATCGGCGGCATCATAGCGGTGGTGGCGCTCTATATCGTGCTGGGGCTGATCGCGCTGACCATCGACCGGCGCGCGCTGATGGTCTCGGCGCTGGCCTATGTGCTCTATGCTCTGTCCGAGCTGTTCCGGCAGGTGGGCGCCGTCAGCCTCAACGTGGCGCTGACCGCGCTGATCATCGGCTCGGCGCTGCTGCTGCTCTCGGCCTACTGGACGGCGGTGCGCGCCGCGATCCTCTCCGTCCTGCCGGAAAGCTGGCGGGCGGGCCTGCCGCGCGCGGTGGAGCCGCTGCCGCTCACGCCTCGATCAGCTTGACGAGCTTGCGTTCGACGGGGGCGAGCACCGAGAGGAGCTCGCCCCCGCGCTTCACCACTGCGCCATGCTCGCCCACCAAGGCCCACATGCCCTGACGGTGGCGGAGCGCCGGGCGCTTCTCGATGCGATATTCGGGCCGCTCGGCGGCGCGACGGAAGGCGGAGAAGACGGCCGCGTCGCGCCCGAAATCGATCGCATAATCCTTCCAGTGCCCAGCCGCGACCATCCGCCCGTAGAGATCGAGGATGCGCATCAGCTCGGGCCGGTCGAAGCCCACCTGCCCCAGCCGGGCGAAGGGAAACGGGGTGACGACTCCGCTCACGCCCTCTCCCGATCCGCGCCGCCGCGATCCGGGCCGGGGGCGTTGCGCTCGGCGATCAGCTCGTCGATGCGCCGGCGGAGGCGATCGAGCTCGCTTTTCATCGCCTCCAGCTTCTGCGCGGAAGGATCGGGGCAATCCCCGCAGGGCGTGCCGTAGGGGGTGAAGCGGTGATAGTCGGCGGCGTCCACCAGCGTCTGCTTCGCGGGGATGCCCACCATCGTCGCGCCCGCCGGCACATCCTTGGTGACGACGGCGTTGGCCCCGATGCGCGCATCCTCGCCGACGATGATCGGCCCCAGCACCTGTGCGCCCGAACCGATCACCGCGCCGTCGAGGATGGTCGGGTGGCGCTTGCCCGGCACGCCGTCGACCGGGCTGGTGCCGCCCAGCGTGACATTCTGATAGATGGTCACGTCATTGCCGATCACCGCCGTCTCGCCGATCACGGTGAAGCCGTGGTCGATGAAGAAATTGCGGCCGATCGTGGCGCCCGGATGGATATCGATCGCGGTGAACATGCGCGCCAGATGGTTGACGAGGCGCGCGAGGAAGAACAGCCGCGCGCGAAACAGCCGATGCGCGACGCGGTGGAAGGCGAGCGCCCACACGCCCGGATAGAGCAATATCTCCCAGCGCGATCGGGGCGCGGGATCGCGCGCCTTGATCGAATCGAGATAGGCGATCAGCCGTGCCGGCACACGCATTCTCCCCTTGGCCAGCCCCCAATCTAGGACGGGCGCGGTGCGATTACGAGGGGGCTCCTCATCTCCCCTCCCGTTTGCGGGAGGGGGGAGGATCACAATGTCGCATGCACCGTGGCGACCGCCTTCACCACCGCGCCGATGCGGACGGCGGCCTGAACGATGTCCGGCCCGACACCGTGCTGCTTCAGCACCTTCTCATGGCTGTCGATGCACATGCCGCAGCCGTTCATGGCGGAGACGGCGAGGCTGAACAGCTCGAAATCGGCTTTCTCGATGCCCGGCGATCCGATCACGTTCATCCTGAGCTTGGCCGGCAGAGTGCCGTATTCCGGGTTCGAGACAAGGTGGACGAAGCGATAATAGACGTTGTTCATCGCCATGATCGCAGCCGCCGCGCGGGCGGCGTTAGCGGCTTCGGGCGAGAGCTTGTCCGCCGCTTCGGCCTCTGCCGCCTCGACGATCGGCTTGTAACCTGTGCCGTGCGCGCAGGTGAGCAGCAGGCCGTATTTGCGCTGATCGCCCAGCGTCTGATCGGAGAGCAGCGAACTCATGTTGAGCCGCAGATCCTTGGCGTAATCGGGCAGCGCGTCGGCGAAGGCTTTGAGCGACATGGGCGTGTCCTTTCCGGATACAGGAAGGGCGCGCGAGGCGGGGGAGCCCACGCGCGCCCCAGGGGCGCGGCCGGCGAAGGGGGGATGCCGGCCGCGCGGGGAGGAACGGATCAGGCGGCGGGCTTCAGCACCTCTTCGCCTTCCTTCCAGTTGCACGGGCAGAGCTCGTCCGTCTGGAGCGCATCGAGCACGCGCAGCGTTTCCTGCGGGTTGCGGCCCTGGTTGAGGCCGTTGACCGTGACATGCTGGATCACGTTATGCGGATCGACGATGAAGGTGGCGCGATAGGCGACGCCCGCATCCTCCGCGACGATGCCGAGAGCCGAGGCCAGCTTCTTGGAATTGTCCGCGATCCACGGGAAATCGCAGTTGGCCAGCCGCTCGTCGGACTTGCGCCAGGCGAAGTGGACGAAATCGGTGTCGGTCGAGGCGCCGATCAGCACCGCGTCGCGATCGGCGAAATCCTGCTTCAGCTCGCCATAGCCGATGATCTCGGTCGGGCAGATGAAGGTGAAGTCCTTCGGCCAGAAGAACACGATCTTCCACTTGCCGTTGGTCTCGCCGGTGTCGATCATCTCGTTATTGGGAAGCGCCGAGACGCCCTGCTGGACGGGGAGGGTGAGCGCGGGGAACTTGTCGCCGACGGTGAGCATGTCGCTTTCTCCTTTTTGGGGTGGGGTGAAACTGTCGGGAACGGACTTGCATCGTGGGGATGCAGATAGCAAATCGATTATTCCATCTCCTGTAATCGAAAAGTCCGTTCTATGAGCATCTATCTGCCGACGCTGAAGCAGCTTCAATATCTGGTGGCGCTGCAGGAGCATGGCCACTTCGGCAACGCGGCCGAAGCGTGCTTCGTCACGCAATCCACACTCTCCGCCGGATTGCGCGAGCTGGAATCGCTGCTCGGGCTGACGCTGGTGGAGCGCACGCGCCGCGTCGTCCGCTTCACGCCGACCGGCGAGCGGATCGCGGCGCAGGCGCGGCGCGTGCTGGCGGAGGCGGAAACGCTCACCGATCTCGCCCGCGCCGCCGGCAAGCCCTTGTCCGGCGAGCTGCGCATGGGCGTGATCCCCACCATCGCGCCCTTCCTCCTGCCCCGCCTGCTGCCCCGGCTTCGCGCCGAATGGCCGGACCTCAAGCTCTATCTGCGCGAGGAGGTGACGGGCGCGGCCTGCGAGTCGCTGGCGCGCGGGCGGCTCGATTGCGTGCTGCTGGCGCTGCCCTATCGCTGCGGCGAGGTGGAGAGCGTCGATCTGTTCGAGGACCGGCTGTTCGTCGCCCTGCCCGAGGACGGCAGCACGCCGCCCCCCGCGATCAAGCCGCAGGCGATCGACGAGAGCCGCCTGCTGCTGCTCGAGGACGGGCATTGCCTCAAGGACCACGCGCTCGCCGCCTGCAACCGGCCGGAGCTGAACGCGGAGGCCGCGATGCTCGGCACCTCGCTCCACACGCTCGTCCAGATGGTCGACAACGGGCTGGGCGTCACGCTGCTGCCGGAAATGGCGATCGAGGCGGGCATATTGAACGGCACCGACGTCATCGCCCGCCCGCTCGACGCCGAGCACCCCAACCGACGCATCGCGCTCGCCTGGCGCAAGGGCTCGCCGAGAGCCAAGGAGTTCCGCCTGCTGGCGGATGCGCTGCGGAGCGCGGCGTAAAATCCTCCCCAAGCTCCGCTTGGGGAGGGGGACCGCTCGCGAAGCGAGTGGTGGAAGGGTCCGCCGCCGTAGCCGGCGGCCTGCGGCCGCCACCCCTCCACCGCCTTCGGCGGTCCCCCTCCCCGAGCAAGCCCGGGGAGCATTTTTTTTAAGGAGAGACGTGAATGGTGGAAGTGAAGGCGGATGCGCTCGAGGAAAGCTTCGAGCAGTTCGAAGAGGATGGCATTGCGGCGCTGAAGGCCGAGCTGGACGTGCTCAAGGCGAAGGTCGCCAGCGGCGCGATCCAGGGGCAGCGGCCGGCGCTGGACGGGGTCAAGTCGCATGACGCAAATATGTTCGCTGAACAATATTTGCGGCGTGGGATCGAGGTCGGCCTGGAGACGAAGTCGATCGGGAATTCATCCGATTCCATCGGCGGTTATGCAGTGCCCAAGGAAATCGACGAGCAGATCGACAGCACGTTGAAATCCATCTCGCCGATCCGGTCGATCGCCAATGTCGTGAAGGTGGGAAGCGCGGGCTATCGAAAGCTGGTCGCCAGCGGCGGGACTCCGTCGGGCTGGGCTGGATACGAAGCCGACCGGCCGGAAACGGGCACGCCGACCTTCACCGAGATCGTCCCGGCGTCCGGCGAGCTCTACGCCAATCCGGCAGCGAGCCAGCAGATGCTCGACGACGCCATGTTCGACGTCGAAGCCTGGTTGGCGCAGGAGATCGCGACCGAGTTCGCCAGGGCCGAGGGCGCGGCATTCGTGGGCG
>DASSTK010000408.1:0-6506 GCA_035707945.1 Sphingomonas sp. | reverse complement strand
GCGATGAAGCCGATGGCGATCGTCTGCAACATCGGCCATTTCGACAGCGAGATTCAGATCGCGGGCCTCAGCAACTACAAGTGGACCGAGATCAAGCCGCAGGTCGATCTGGTCGAGTTCCCCGACGGCAAGCAGATCATCGTGCTGGCCAAGGGTCGGCTGGTCAACCTGGGTTGCGCGACCGGGCACCCGAGCTTCGTGATGTCGTCGAGCTTCACCAACCAGACGCTGGCGCAGATCGAGCTCTACACCAAGGCCGGCGAATACAAGAACGAGGTCTATGTCCTGCCCAAGCACCTCGACGAGAAGGTCGCGGCGCTGCACCTCGATAAGCTCGGCGTGAAGCTGACCAAGCTGACCAGCAAGCAGGCCGATTATATCGGCGTGCCGGTCAGCGGCCCGTTCAAGCCGGATCATTATCGCTATTGATCCGATCCTCCCGTCATTCCGGATCTTATTCGGAATGACGGGAGCGGATGGAAGTTGGACGGTTCCGCGCCGCGCGGAATCGCTCTAGACAGGCGGCGATGAGGGTGCGGGGGTCCAGTCGCCGACAGGCCGGTTGCGGAGCGGCGCGCGCATGATCGCGCTCGACGCCGCGCACGCCGCGATCGTCGGGCTGATCCTGGCGCTGTGGCTGGTCGTCGCGGCGGCGGCGGTGGCGGTCGGGTGGCGCAGGGCGGCGGCGGCGCGGGGCGACGTGAAGGAGCTCGCCCGGCTGCGCGCCATGCTGGCGGGCGCGCCGGCGCTGCCGGTGCTGGTGGCGGGCGACGGGCGGCTTCGCGCGCACGAGCGCATCGCCGACTGGTTCGGCCTCGATCATGTGCCCCGCCTGTTCGCCGAACTCGCCGAAGGGCTCGATCCCGCCGACGCAGAGGCGCTCGCCGCCGATGTCTCCGCCGCCCAGCACGCCGGGGCCGCCTTCGCGCGCGCGGTGCGACCGACGGATTCGCGCCGTGTGCTGATGATCCGCGGCCGCCCCGCGCCCGAGATGCTGGGCGATGGCGCGGCGCTACTCTGGCTGTTCGACGCCACCGAAAGCGAGGAGGAGATCGGCCGGCTGGACCGCGAGCGCGATCGGCTGGCCGAGGCGCTGGACGCGCTCGCCGGGCTGATCGAGGCCGCCCCCATCCCGATGTGGCACCGCGCGCCGGACCTGCGCCTGAGCCTCGTCAACTCGGCCTATGTCCATGCGGTCGACGCCGGGAACGCGCAGGAGGTGATCGAGCGCGGGCTGGAGCTGGTCGAAGGGCAGGGCCCGTCCGGTCCGCTCGCCGCCGCGGCGGCCGCACGCGATGAAGGCGAGGTGGCGGTCCGCACCGTGCCCGCCACGATCGGCGGCGAGCGGCGCACGCTCCGTGTCGTCGACGTGCCGCTGGGGCCGAGCGGGATCGCAGGTTATGCGGTGGACATCGAGGAGGTGGAACAGGCCCGCGCCGATCTCGTCCGCTTCGCCGAGGCGCAGCGCGACATGCTCGATCGCCTCTCGGCCGGCGTCGCCCAGTTCGGGGCGGGGCGCGCTCTGGTCTTCTCCAACGCCGCCTTCACCCGCCTGTTCGCGATGCGCTCCGAATGGCTCGCCGACCGGCCCGAGTTCGATCGCGTCATCGAGCGGATGCGCGAAGCGGACCGCGTGCCGGAGGTGCGCGATTTCCCGGCCTGGAAGGCGGAGCGGCGGCGCTGGTTCCTTTCCGCCCAGGCGATCGAGGAGGCCTGGCAGCTTCCCGGCGGCGCGCATCTGCGCATCGTCGCCCAGCCGCTGCCCGACGGCGGCCTGCTGATGATCTGCGAGGATCGCACCGAGCAGGTGAAGCTGCAGAGCGCGCGCGACACGCTGCTCCGGGTGCGCACCGCCACCTTCAACAATCTGAACGAGGCGGTGGGCGTGTTCGCCGCCGACGGCCGGCTCCACCTGTGGAACAACCGCTTCGGCGAGGTATGGGGGTTGGAGGAGGAGGCGCTGGCGCAGCATCCCCATGTCGATGCGCTGGTATCGGATATCGCGAGCAAGCTGGTCAATCCCGCGCGGGCCGGGCTGATCCGCGAGCTGGTGCGGCTGGCGACGATCGAAAGGCAGAGCCGGGTCGGTCGTATCGCCTTCTCCGACGGCCGCCATTTCCAGTTCGCCGCCGTGCCGCTGCCGGACGGCAATGCGCTGTTCACCCTGCTCGACGTCACCGACAGCCGCCGCATCGAGGCGGCGCTGCGGGAGCGGGCCGAGGCGCTGGAGGAAGGCGATCGGGTGAAGTCCGCCTTCGTCTCGGCGATGAGCTATGAACTCAAAACGCCGCTCACCTCGATCGCGGGCTTCGCCGAGATGATGGCGGCGGGCTTCGCGGGCAAGCTCGAGCCGCGCGGCGAGGATTATGTCCGCTCCATCCTCTCCGCCACCGGGCGGCTGGGCGAGCTGGTCGATCAGGTGCTCGATCTCACGCGCGGCGCGGCGGGCGGCTTCGATCTGGCGCGGGAGACGGTGGACATCGCGGCCTTGGCCCGCGAGACGGCTAAGGCGACCAGGCCGCGCGCCAAGGCCCGCAAGATCGACCTCGCTTTGTCCGTCGATGCGCGGGCGGGGGAGGTTTCGGGCGATCGTGATCGCATCCGCCAGGCGATCGAGCATGTGTTGCGCAACGCGGTGGATTCGACGCCCGAAGGCGGCCGCGTGCTTCTCCATGCGGGCGGCGACACGCAGGGGGCGGAAATCGTGGTGTCGGATAATGGCGGCGGCTTGAACGAGGCGCAGCGCGCGCGCGCTTTCGAGCCGTTCGGCAGCGCGAGCGGCAACGGGCGCGGGCGCGAGGCGTCGCTGGGCCTTGGGCTGCCGCTCGCCCGCCATTATGTCGAGGCGCACGGCGGCGCGATCGCGCTCGATTCGGAAGCGGGCGTGGGCACAACCGTCACCATCCGCCTGCCGCGCAAGCCGGCATGATGGAGCTTCCCGACGTTTCCGCCACCGAGGCGGCGGGCGCGGCGCTCGCACCGCTGCTGCGCGCCGGCGACGTGGTGGCGCTGGAGGGCGATCTCGGCGCGGGCAAGACCAGCTTCGCGCGCGGCCTGCTCGCCGCGCTGGGGCTGGCGGAGGAAGCGCCCAGCCCCACCTTCGCGATCGTCCAGCCTTATGCGCCGCCCGAGGTCAGGCTGCCGGTCGCGCATGTCGATCTCTACCGGATCGAGAATGCGGAGGAGGCGGAGGAGCTTGGCCTCGACGAGTGGCTGGAAAGCGGCGCGTTGCTGATCGAATGGCCGGAACGGCTCGGCGCGGCGCTGTGGCACCATGCGCTCCGGCTGCGCTTCGATCCCGCGCCGGGCGGCGGCCGGCGCTTGACTTGGCGGGCTCCGGCGGCATGGGAAGGGCGATGGCCGCCCCGATGATCCCGCCGCCCCACGCGCCCGCTTTCCTCGAACGCCACGGCTGGGGCGGGGCGGATATCCTGCCGCTCGCCGGAGATGCCTCGTTCCGCCGCTATTTTCGCGTGGTCCACGGCGATCGGAGCGCCGTGCTGATGGACGCGCCGCCCGAGCATGAGGATGTCGGCCCGTTCCTGGCGATCGCGCGGCATCTCGTCGCGCTCGGCCTCTCCGCGCCGGTCTGCCATGCCGAGGATCGTGCGGGCGGGCTGCTGCTGATCGAGGATTTCGGCGATCGGCTGGTCGGCCCGCTGCTGCGCGCCGACGCCGCGCACGAGGAGGCGATCTACGCCGACGCGGTGGCGCTGCTCGCGGGCCTCGCCGAACAACCCCTGCCCGACGATCTGCCCGCCTACGACATGGCCGTGCTCAGGCGCGAGGTGGACCTGTTCATCGAATGGTACGCCCCCGCGCTCGGCCTTGAGGTGGACGTGGAAGGCTGGCGCGCGGCGTGGGATGCAGTGCTTCCCGCCGTCGCCGATCCGAAGCCGCCGGTGCTGGTGCTGCGCGATTTCCATGTCGACAACATCATCCTGCTCGATCGCCCCGGTTTGCGGCGGCTGGGGCTGCTCGATTTCCAGGACGCGCTGGCGGGGCACCCGGCCTATGATCTCGTCTCGCTGCTGCAGGATGCGCGGCGGGACGTGCCGGAGCGGATCGAGACGATGATGCTCGATCGCTATAGGGAACTGGCGGGCGTCGAGGATCAGGAGGGCTTCCGCGCCGCCTATGAGATCCTCGGCGCGCAGCGGAACACCAAGATCCTCGGCATCTTCACCCGCCTGTGGAAGCGCGACGGCAAGAGGCATTATCTGCCGCTCCAGCCGCGCGTCTGGGGCTATCTGGAGCGCAACCTCCGGCATCCGGCGCTCCGGCCCGTGGCGGAATGGTTCGACGCCAACGCGCCAGCGGAGGCGCGCGCCGCCGCCTGGGCGGAGCTTGTCCCATGAGCCGCTTCTCCAAGCCGCTATCGCTCCGCCCCGATCCGCAGGAAAGGGACGGCAAAGCGATGCCGCAGGCGGCGATGCTGCTCGCCGCCGGGCTCGGCAAGCGGATGCGGCCATTGACCGCCACGCGGCCCAAGCCGCTGATCGAGGTGGCGGGCAAGAGCCTGCTCGATCACGCACTCGATCATGTCCGCGCCGCCGGCGTGCCGGGCGTGGTGGTCAATGTCCATTATCTCGCCGACGCGCTGGAGGCGCATCTGCGCCGGCACGCGCAGGGGCTGGACGTCGCCATCTCGGACGAGCGCGAGCAACTGCTGGAGACCGGCGGCGGCGTCGCCCGCGCGCTGCCCCTGCTCGGCGAGCATCCCTTCTTCGTCATCAACACCGACAATCTGTGGGTGGACGGGCCGATCGACGCGCTGCGCCTTCTCGCGCACAGGTGGGACGACGCGCGGATGGACGCGCTGCTGCTGCTCGTGCCGCTGGCCCGCGCCGTCGCGCATGGCGGGCAGGGCGATTTCCATATGGACGCGGCCGGGCGGCTGCGGCGGAGGCAGCCCCGCCGCATCGCTCCCTTCGTCTATACCGGCGTGCAGCTCGTATCGCCGCGCCTGTTCGAGGATGCGCCAGAGGGGGCCTTCTCGCTGAACCTGCTCTGGGATCGCGCGATCGCCGCAGGCCGCGCCTTCGGCATGGTGCATCAGGGCTTGTGGTGCGATGTCGGCACTCCCGCCGCGATCGCCCAAGCCGAGGAGATGCTGCGGCGTGGCTGAGGCGGGGCGTGGGCCGGCGGTGTTCACGGTGCCGCCGCACCGCCCCTTCGCCGACGCGCTCGCCGCCGGCCTGATCGCGCGCGCGGGCGGCGATCCGCTGAAGCTGGCGCGCGGCGTCGTGCTCGTCCCCTCCAACCGCGCGGGGCGGGCGATCAGCGACGCCTTCGTGCGCCGCTCCGACAAGGGGCTGCTGCTGCCCCGGCTGGTGGCGATCGGCGACGCCGAACTGGAGGAATCGCTGGGGAGCGCGCTCGATCCGGCCGACGGGGAGACTGTCCCACCCGCGATCGAGCCGATGCGGCGGCGGATGATCCTCGCCCGGCTGGTTTCCGAGGAGCGGGCGCGGATCGGCGAGCCGGTGGATGCTGCGGAGGCGGCGCGGCTCGCCCAGGCCTTCGCCCGCACGCTCGATCAGATGATGGCGGAGGAGGTGGAGCCGCGCCGCCTCGCCGATCTCACCGTAGCACCTGAGCTTTCGGAGCATTGGCAGCGCGCGCTCGGCGTGTTCGCCGCCGTGCTGGCGCGCTGGCCGGGCGAGCTTCAGCGGATCGGCCGCATCGATCTTGCCGATCGGCGCAACCGGCTGCTCGATCGGGTGAGCAAGCGCTGGCGGGAGACGCCGCCGCAAGGCTTCGTCGTCGCGGCGGGCGTGGTCGCCTCCGCGCCTGCGATCGCGCGGCTGCTGCGCACGGTGGCGCGGTTGCCGGAAGGCATGGTGCTGCTCCCCGGCCTCGATCGCGCCATGCCGCCCGGACAATGGGACGCGCTCGGCCCCGGTGACGAAGGGGTGATCGAGAGCCACCCGCAATATCATCTCAAGCTGCTGCTCGATCGCATGGGCGTGGCGCGCGGCGAGGTGGAGACGTGGCGCTGGAGCGGCGGGCGCGAGGCCCCGGCCGCCCCCGCCGCGCGTGGCCGGGCGGTCAACAATGCGATGGCCCCGGCGCGCTTTACCGGGCTGTGGCAGGGCCTGCCGCCGCCTGAGCGGCGCCTTTCCGGCGTGAGGGCGATCGAATGCGCCCATCCCGCCGAAGAGGCGCAGGCGATCGCGATCGCGCTGCGCGAGGCGATCGCCGAGCCGGGGCGCACCGCCGCGCTCATCACCCCCGATCGCGGGCTGGCGCGCCGCGTCTCGGCGCATCTCAGGCGCTGGGGCGTCACGGCGGACGACAGCGCCGGCCGCCCGCTCGCCGCCACCCCGCCCGGAACGATGCTGACCGCGCTCGCCGCCGCCGCCGCGAGCGGCTTCGCGCCGGTGGAGTTGCTGACCCTGCTCAAGCATCCGCTGGTGCGGGCGGGCGAACGGCGCGCCGCGTGGCTGACCCAGGTGCGCGCGCTCGATCTCGCGCTGCGCGGCCCCCGCCCGGCGCCGGGGCGG
>DASSTK010000407.1:0-4171 GCA_035707945.1 Sphingomonas sp. | reverse complement strand
CCCACGCCAGCTCCGGCATGTAATGGAAGTTCATGCCGTAGATGCCGACCACCAGCACCGGCGGCACGCCGGCGACGGACACCACCGTCAGCACCTTGAACACGTCATTCTGCTCGATCGTCAGGAAGCCGGTGGCGGCGTCGAGCACGAACTGGACGCGGCCGGAAAGCGTCTGCTCGAACTGGTCGAGCGAATCGATGTCATGGTTGATCGAGGCCAGCCGGTCGCACAGCTCCCTGTCGAGCCTGGGCTCGCAGCGATCGGGCACGAAGGTGGCGATGCGCGCCACCGAAAGGATGCTGTGTCGCACGCGCACGAGTTGCTCGCTGGTGCGCCCGGCCTGCACCATCAGCCCGCGCAAGCGGCGGGTCTCGCGGCCGAGACGGCGCTTGCGCTTGCTCGCTTCCTGGCTGAACACCGAGCGCGAGGCTTCGTTGACATTCTCCGCCGCGCGCTCGAAGCGATCGGCGGCGCGGTCGACGATCTCCTCCAGCAGGCGGATCAGCGCCTCGGCCGGGCTCTTGGGCGCATCGCCCCGCCCCATCTCCTCATGCACCGCCTCGAACGCGCCCGAATCGGCGAAGCGCACCGTCACCAGCACATCGGGTGAGAGGATGAAGCCGACCGGAGACAGCATATCCTCCCCGTCCTCGCCGCGCGCCACCAGCGGCGCGCTCATATAGAGCACGCGCTCATGGCTGCGCAGGCGACTGGACAGCTCGATCTCGGAAAGGGCGGCGCGATCCGGCACGGTGATGCGGAAGCGTTCCGCCATCCGCGCCTTCTCCTCGTCGGTCGGATCGTGCAGGTCGATCCACCAGGCCCGGTCGAGCGCTTCGGACGAGCCGTTGGGATAAGCCCTCAGCATCGCGCCGGGCGATCGCGCATCACATCCCCTCCCTCGCCGTCACCCCGCCAGCGAGCATATCGACGCGCGAAGTTCAATCCTCATGCGGCTTGTGTTCGGCGGCGCTGTCGTTGGAGAGCGCGCCGTGGCGGCGATCGGAGCGGCCCCGATCCGCCTGCGAAGGCGGATGCCGCGCATCATGATCCTTGGCGACGGAACTGTTGGCGGATGAGGCCTGATGGTCCGCTCGCCCGCGATCTCCTGGCCGGCTCTGATCGCCCGGTCTGCCCTGCCGGTCCGGCCGGCCATGATCGGTGGACGGCCCGCCCTGCTCTCCCGATCCGCGATGATCGCTCGGGGTCCGGCCGTGGTCCCCGGCCTGGCCCTGCCGGCCGGGCTCGCCGCGATCGTTCGGCTGCCCCGCCCGATGATCCTGCCGGTTCGGCTCGCCGCCGTGCGAGGGCGCCGAGGGCAGGCCGTGATTGCCCTGCCGCTGATGCTCCTGCGGCGGGTGTTGCGGAGCGGGCTTGGCGGGAGGCGGCGGCTCGCCGTGGAAGTCGCGAGCGCGCCATTGGTCGAAGTTCTGCGCGCTCTCCTGCCGGCGCTGGCGTTCGGATTGCCAGCGCTGCGTTTCCCGCTGGGCATTCTGCCGATGATAGTTCGACCAGTCCGGATTCTGCGCGCGGCCGCGTTGCCAGCGGTTGTTGTCGTCGGCGATCTGGCCGCGTCGCCGCTGCCAGTTGCCCGCGACCACGCCGCGCCTCCGCCCGTCGCGGGACGCGCGGTAGAGCCGCTCGCCGCGCTGGCGGTAGCGCGCCGCCTCCTCGGCCCGCGAACCGTAGAGCGTCGCGGGCAGCAGCGCGCCCACCGCGCTGTAGATCGCGACCAGCGTATTGCCGTCATAGGCGTAGCTGTAATTGGGATCGCGCACGAGATAGGGCATGGCCGCGCCCGGCCGGTAATAATAATAGCGGTAGCCGCCCGCGACCGGCTCGACGAACTCGGCGCCGCCATTGTCGCTCTGCCAGCCCCAGGGCGAGACGCCGTTGTAATCGAAGGCGTAATCCGGCGGCGCGCCGTTCGTGGCGTCGGCGAAGGCGTCGGCCGCATCGAGATAGGCATAGGCCTTGGCCGGATCGGAGAAGGCGGAGACGGGCGCGGGATCGGCCGCCGGCAGGGCGCTGGCGGTCGGCGCGCGGGTGGGCGCGGCCGCCTCGCCCGATTGCATCGGCAGCGGCGCGGGGAGCGGCTCTTCCGCCGTCATGGCATTCCCGGCGATCGGAGCGGCGGCGTTGTTGCCGGCCGAAGGATTGCGGTTGCACGCGGCCAGCGCCAGCAGCGAGGCGAAGGCGAGCAGCGCACCCCGCGAAGGGGCGGCGAGGCGGCGGTTCATCGGGCTCTCCTTTGTTGCTCCCGAAGCCCAAACCGCCCGGCCGCCCGTGCGTTCCGGATCAGGCGGCGCGCATGGGGCCGGCCCTCTCCCCGGAAATCAGGGTTGCGGGTTGTTGCGCCGTTCCGCTCCATGTGCGCGCGGCGGCTGCGGCCTCGCGACATGCACGGGCTGCGGCCGGAGCGCCGCGCGGCGCACCGCCGCCGGAGGGGCCGGACGCGGCCGGGGCGCGGCGACATGCGGAGCCGCGCGGGGCGGCTGCGGCCGATGCACCCGCACCGGCTCGGGGCGCGGCGGCGAGACATGGGGAACGGCCGCGCGGTGGATCACCGGCCGGGGCGGCGTCCGCTCCACGCGATGCTGAACGACGGGCCGCTCCTGAGGATGCGGGACGGCGCGATGCGGCGGCCGGCGCAGGTCGGCGCGCCGAGCCTCCGCGCGCGCCCGCGCCGCCGCCTGTCGGGCGGCCGCCTGGGCGTGGCGCTGCGCGGCGGGTCGATGCGCGGCCTGCTGCGGCGTCATCAGCCCCCGCACACGCGGACCAGGATGAGCCTGGGCCTGCCGTTCCTGCGCCCCGCGGCGCTGCTCGAGACGCTGCCGGCGGTCGCGCATCTGTTGCTGACGCCGCTGGGCGACGGTCGGAACCGGCCGTGTGACGACGGCGCGCTGCGGCGGCTGGTGGGGCTGGGGCCGACCATGCGGCGCGGGCGCGGCCGGAGCGGGGGTACGCGCGGACGGCGGACGGTGTTGCGCCTCCTGCCGGGCGCGGATCAACCGCTCGGCCTGTTGGCGGCGTTCAAGCTGCGCGATCTGCTGCTGCCGCGCTTGCCTGTCCGCCCGCGCCTGGCGTCGCTCGGCGCGATGATCGACCGGCGCGGGCGCGGGGCCGCGAAAATCCTGCCGCCGCCAATTCTCGTAACGCTGCGCCGCCGCCTGGCGCTGGAGCGCGACCGGCTGCCAATGCGCGCGTTCGCGGTCGGCGTTCTGGCGGTGATAGCTCGCCCATTGGAGATTGCGGTCGCGCTCCGCGTTCCAGCGCTCGCGGTCCCGCGCGATGGCGTCGCTGCGCTGCTGCCACTGGGCGGCCTCCACCTGTTCGCGCCGGGCCTCGCGCGAGGCTTCCCACAAGCGCCGGGCGCGATAGCGATAGCGGGCGGCGTCATCGGCGCGCTCGCGATAGTAGCGCGGCGGCAGCAGCGCTCCGTCCGCCGCATAAATCGCGACCAGCGTTGCGCCGTTATAGGCGTAGCTGTAATCCGGATCGCGGATCAGATAGGGCTCGTCATAGCCCGGCTCGTAATAATAATAGCGATAGCCGCCCGGCACCGGCTCGACGAACTCGCTGTCGCCATAGGCGGTCTGCCACACCCACGGATTCACGCCGTCATAGTCGAAGGCGTAATCGGGCGGGGCATAGCCCATCGAATCGAACATGTTGTCGGCGCGATCGAGATAGGCGTAGGCCTGCTCGGGCTCGGCGAAGCGGCCAAGCGAAACCGGCCGCGGCGCTTCGGGGAGCGCCCTCGCGGCGGGGGCGAGCGCGGCGGGCGTCGCCGCCCCCGCCGCGAGCGGCAGCGGCGCGGGCAGAGGCGGCAGCGCGGCCGTCTGCATATTGTCCAGGGCGGCCATGTTGGCGGCGGCCTGCTGGTTGGGCTGGCGGTTGCACCCGCCGAGCGCGAGCGCGGCGGCAAGCGCCACCAGCGCCGCGCCGCCGGGAATGGAATGGAGCCGTTGCATCACGGCGTCTCCTTCAAGTTCAAGCGAATCCTCGTCCGGCCCATTTCGGCCTATGTTCGCATCCTGCGCCCACGGCTCTGAACCCGCGCTGGCCGCGTTCTTAATCCGCCGTAAACGCGGGAGGAGACGCCGAGGCCGCAACTATTCCAGATTATCGAATGGTTCGCGCATTTTTATCGCACTTCATGGAACTATGC
>DASSTK010000406.1:0-2433 GCA_035707945.1 Sphingomonas sp. | reverse complement strand
CTGGCCTGCCGCCGCGACGACCCGACCCACCTCGTCGAACCGCGCGCGAAACGCGCCTCATTTCTGCAATCTTCGATACTTTCTCTCGACCTCACCGATCGAGTCACCGTCCACGCCACGCGAATCGAACGTGTCGAACTGCCGCCGGTCGCAACCATCACGGCGCGCGCCGTCGCCTCGCTCGACGCCTTGGTCGCCATGGCCGAGCATCTGTCCGATCCGGAGACGCGATGGGTGCTTCCGAAGGGACGAAGCGCCGCGCAGGAACTGGAAGCGGCGCGTGCGACGTGGCAAGGTGAGTTCCGCCTCATCCCCAGCACGACCGATCCCGAAGCTTCGATCGTGCTGGCCGAGGGCATTCGACGGAGACGCCATCGATGATCCGAATCGCGGTCGCCAATCAAAAAGGGGGAGTGGGCAAGACCACCACCGCGATCAATATCGCCACCGCGCTCGCCGCGATGGGCTGGCGCGTGCTGCTGATCGACCTCGATCCGCAGGGCAACGCCTCGACCGGGCTCGGCATCGAGCAATCCGCCCGCGCGCTTTCCAGCTACGACCTGCTGGTCGGAGCGGCCGAAGTGGACGAGGCGGCGATCGCGACCCGGGTGCCCCGCCTCGATATCGTCGCCTCCACGGTGGATCTGTCCGGCGCGGAAATCGAACTGGTCGATATCGACCGGCGGGCCCACCGGCTGGATATGGCGCTGAACGCGGCTCCGGCCGGGCGCTGGGACGTGGCGATCATCGATTGCCCGCCGTCGCTCGGCCTGCTCACCATCAACGCGATGAGCGCCGCCGAATCGCTGCTGGTTCCGCTCCAGTGCGAGTTCTTCGCGCTGGAAGGATTGAGTCAGCTCCTCCAGACGATCGAGCGGGTGCGCGCGCGCTTCAACCCCGCGCTCCAGATCCTCGGCGTGGCGCTCACCATGTATGACCGGCGCAACCGCCTTTCCGAGCAGGTGGCGCAGGACGTCCGCGCCTGCCTCGGCAAGCTGGTGTTCGAGACGATCATTCCCCGCAACGTGCGTCTCTCCGAAGCGCCCAGCCACGGTATCCCCGCCTTGATCTACGACCATCGCTGCCCCGGATCGGAGGCGTATATGGCGCTTGCCCGCGAGTTGATGGGCCGCCTCCCCGCCATGCCCAGGCAGGCCGCCGCATGAGCGCGGAGGCTGCGAATCCGGCGCGGCGCCGCCCCGGCGGCCTGGGCCGTGGCCTTTCCGCGCTGCTTGGCGAGGTGGAGCGCGAGCAGCCGGTCGCTGCGGGAGCGGAGCGGCCGGAAGGCGTTCGCCTCGTGGCGGTGGCCGATGTCCGTCCGCATCCCGGTCAGCCGCGCCGCCACTTCGATGAGGCCGCGCTCGACGAGCTGGCCGAATCGATCGCTGAGCGCGGCGTGCTCCAGCCGATCGTGGTGCGGCGCACCGACGCCGGCTATCAGATCGTCGCCGGCGAGCGGCGCTGGCGGGCGGCGCAGAAAGCGCGGCTGCACGAGATACCGGCCCTGGTCCGCGAACTGAGCGACACCGAAACGCTTGAAATCGCGATCATCGAGAATGTCCAGCGACAGGACTTGAACGCGATCGAAGAAGCCGAGGCTTACCAAAGACTTAGTACCGACTTCGGGCACAGCCAGGAGGCGCTCGGCAAACTCGTTCACAAATCGCGCAGCCATGTCGCCAATCTGCTGCGATTGCTCGATCTTCCCCGCGAGGTGCGCGATCAGGTGGCGAGCGGCGCGCTCAGCATGGGCCATGCCCGCGCGCTGATCACGGCGAAAGATCCGGCGGGGCTGGCCGACGAGGTGATCCGGCGGGGCCTCTCCGTCCGCGACACCGAACGGCTGGCGCGCGAAGCCAGGCCCGGCGCGGCGCGCGCGAAGAAGCCCAGTCCCGCGCCGGACGCCGATATCGCCGCGCTCGAACGCCAGCTCGGCGACCTGCTGGGCCTCGGCGTGCGGATCGCACACGATGGGGGCGGGGGAACGGTGATGCTGGCCTATTCCACCCTCGATCAGCTCGACATGATCTGCCAACGGCTGAGCGGGGAGCGTATCTGAGGGTCGGTATTCCTGCGAAAGCAGGAATCCAGAGCTAGGATCGCCGTCCTGTTGTGGCCCTGGGCTCCTGCTTTCGCAGGAGCAATCGGCGCGCCTTCCTACCTTCGCGCGGCGCGGGCGAGGGTGAAAAGTTCGGCGTCGGCGGCGATGGAGCCGGGGCCGTTGCTGGTCTTGAGCAGGCGTTCGGCGGCGGCGAGACGATCGAGCGCGGTGGCGATCTTGTCAGCAGGCCAGCGCACGATATCCCGCGCCACTGCGTCGCGTTCCTTCCAGAACAGGGCGCGGCCGGCGCGCTCCATCGCGCTGCGAGGAGAAGCTCCCCTTTCGATCTCGGAGCGGATCGGAGCCATGGCGAGCAATCGCCGCGCGACGGC
>DASSTK010000405.1:0-3955 GCA_035707945.1 Sphingomonas sp. | reverse complement strand
GATCTGCCGGAGCGCGAGGAGTGGAACGGGCTGAAAGTCCATCGGCCGCGTTTTCCGATTCTGCCCGGCCTGGGTGCGGCCAATCCGGCGCTGCTGGCGAAAGCGATCCTGCCGTTGCTGCGCGCCATCCGTGCGCGATTCGCCTTCGACGCGATCGACGCCGAGTTCTTCTTTCCGGACGGCCCCGCCGCCGTCCGGCTCGGCCGTGCGCTGGGCGTGCCGGTGTCGATCAAGGCGCGGGGCGCGGACATCCATCAGTGGGGCGGCGCACCCTTCTGCCGAGGGCAAATCCTGCGCGCAGGCCGTGAGGCGGGCAGGCTGCTGGCGGTGAGCGAGGCGCTGAAGCGCGACATGACGGCGCTCGGCCTGCCCGATGAGCGCATCCGGGTGCATTACACTGGGGTCGATCTTGCCCGCTTCCGCCCCGCGCCGGATCGCGCGGCGGTGAAGGCGGCGCTGGGGGTCGCCGGGCCGCTGTTCCTTTCGGTCGGCGCGCTGATCCCGCGCAAGCGCCATCATCTCGCGATCGAGGCGCTGGCGCTGCTGCCCGAAGGCGCGTTGTGGATCGCCGGCGAAGGACCGGAGCGGGCGAGGCTGGAGGCGCTGATCGCGAGGCAAGGGCTGGGCGAGCGAGTGCGGCTGCTCGGCGGCCGCTCGCCCGACGAGCTGGCCGTGATCGGGGCGGCGGCGGACGTGGGGGTGCTGGCGTCCTCCTCGGAAGGGCTGGCCAACGCCTGGGTCGAATCGCTCGCCTGCGGCGCGCCGGTGGTGGCGGCGGACATCGGCGGCGCGCGCGAGCTGATCGACCGGCCCGAGGCGGGGCGGATCGTGGCGGCCGAGCCGGCGGCGATCGCCGCGGCGATGGCGGAGCTGGCGCGCGCTCCGCCGGAGCCGGCCGCGGTGTGGGCGGCCGCCGCGAGGTTCACCTGGGAGGCGAATGCGGCGGCGCTGCGCGAGCATCTTCTCTCCCTCTCCCGTTCAGGGGAGAGGGGAATGTCCAAAGCCCCCCTTACAGCCCCCTCTCCCAACCCTCTCCCCTGAAGGGAGAGGGACTAGGCGTTCAGCGGCAGCAGCGCGGCGACGATCTCGCGGCCTTCGGCGCGCAGCACGCCCCAGGCGCGGGCGGCGGCGCGGCTGTCCATGACTTCGAGCCCGATGTCCTTCGCCTCCAGCGAGGCGGCGAAGGCGGCGGACGGCCGCCGGAGCATCGCGCCGGAGCCGAGCAACAGGAACTCGGGGACAGGCTCCCGATCGAGCAGATCGCCGAGCGCGGCGAGATCGAGCGCGTCGAGCGGCGGCGGGGACCAGTTTTGGGCGCGTTCGGGGGTGAGCAGCGCACCCTCCGGGAACACCCCTTCGTCGATGCGGTAGCCGTTGCCGACGAAGGCCCGGATCGCCGGGCCGGAGGCCACCGGATCGGGGGAGAAGCGCGGCATCAGGCGCGCGTGTCGTTCACGGGCGCGGCGCCATCCGCTCGGCCTGCTCGCGCCCGGTCTTCTTCTTCTCGCTCGCTTCGGCCATCTGGCGGATGCGCGAATTTTCGAGGCCGAGCGTGATCAGCAGCGAGGAGGAGACGTAGATCGACGAATAGGTGCCGACGATCACGCCCAGGATCATCGCCGCGGTGAAGCCCCGCAGCACATGCCCGCCGAACAGCAGCAGCGAAGCCAGCGCCAGAATGATCGTCAGCGAGGTCATCACCGTGCGCGGCAGCGTCTCGTTGACGGAAAGGTCGATCAGCTCGCCCAGCGGCATCTGGCGATATTTGCGCAGATTCTCGCGAATGCGGTCGTCGATCACGATCTTGTCGTTGATCGAATAGCCGATGATGGTGAGCACCGCGGCGACGATGTTGAGATCGAACTGGAGCCTCGTCAGCGCGAAGAAACCCAGCGTCATCAGCACGTCGTGCAGGATCGAGACGAAGGTGGCGACGCCGAACTGCCATTCGAAGCGGAAGATGCCGAACAGCGCGATGCCGAAGATGGCGAGGAAAACGGCGAGCACGCCCTTCTGGATGAGTTCGCCCGAAACCTTGCCCGAAACCGTATCCACGCGGTTGAAGCGCACGCCCGGATAGGCGGCGCGCATCGTCTTCTCCACCTTGCCGACCAGCGCGTTGGTGGCGCCTTCGTCGGCCGAATGGGGCATGGGCAGACGGATCTGCACCGTACTGGCCTGACCGAACTGCTGGAGAGCGACTTCGCCGAGATGGAGATCGTCGATCCGGTTGCGGAGATCGTCCATCGGCGCCTTGCCGGGGAACTGCGCCTCCACCATCAGTCCGCCGACGAAATCGACGCCGAGATTGAGGCCGCGCACCCCGCACAGCACCAGCGCGCCGATCGAGAGCAGCAGGGTGATGCCGAACGCCCAATGGCGCAGCTTGACGAAGCCGATATTGGTGTTGTCGGGAACGAGCTTGAGCAGGCGCATGATTATACTTCCTCGTCACCCTGAACTTGTTCCAGGGTCCATCGCGCAACAGGCGACGTTCCTGCGAACCAGAGCATGGATGCTGAAACAAGTTCAGCATGACGAAAACAATGAGAGAAAGCGGGCATCAGATATGGATCGCTTGCGGCCGGTGGCGGCGAAGCCACAGCGCGACCATCATGCGGGTGAAGGTGACGGCGGTGAACACCGAGGTGGCTATGCCGAGCAGCAGCACCACCGCGAAGCCCTTGATCGGGCCGGAGCCGAGCACGAGCATGATCGCGGCGGCGATCGCGTGGGTGACGTTCGCCTCGAAGATGGTGCGGCTGGCTTCCTTGTAGCCCAATTCGACCGATTGGACGACGCCGCGCCCGCGCCTTCGCTCCTCGCGGATGCGCTCGTTGATGAGCACGTTGGCGTCCACCGCGGTGCCGATGGTCAGCACGAAGCCGGCGATGCCGGGCAGCGTCAGCGTCGCGTTCAAGAGCGCCATCGCGCCCAGGATGACGAACACGTTGATGATGACGGCCATGTTCGCATAGATGCCGAAGCGGCCGTAGGTCACGAACATGAAGGCCACGACCAGCGCCACCGCGATCGCTGAGGCGATGATGCCGGCGTGGATCGAATCCTGGCCGAGGCCGGGGCCGACGGTGCGTTCTTCCACGGTCTTGAGCGCGATCGGCAGCGCGCCCGATTGCAGCGCGATCGCCAGATCCTGCGCGGACTGTGGCGTGAAGCTGCCCGAGATGGAGGCGGTGCCGCCGAGGATAGGCTCGTCGATGCGGGGCGCCGAGAGCACCTGATTATCGAGGATGATCGCGAAGGGCTTGCCGACATTCTGCTGCGTCACCTGCGCGAAGCTGCGCGCGCCTTGCGACTTGAACGAGATGTTGACCACCGCCTGACCGTTCTGATCATAATCCTGCTTGGCCGACGCGAGATCGGTGCCGGTGATGATCGCGCGGCGATGGACGGCGACCGGCGTTCCCGCCTGCGGCTGGCCCGGCGCATAACGGAGGATCTGATCGCCGATCGGGGCCTGCCCCGCCGCCACCTTGGCGGGATCGGCGGAAACGTCGACCAGCTTGAACTCGAGCTTGGCGGTCTTGCCGATCAGCGCTTTCAACTGCTGCGGATCGGCGAGGCCGGGCACCTGGACGAGAATGCGGTCCGTGCCCTGCCGGATGATCGTCGGCTCCTTGGTGCCCAAGGCGTCGATGCGCTTGCGGACGATATCGGTCGCGCCCTCCATCGCATTGTTCACGAACTGGCTGATGCCGCCCTTGGTCGGCGTCATCACGATGCGGGTGGAATCGACCACCTGCACATCCCAGTCGCGCGTGCCGGTGGAGCCGACCGGGCTGGTGAGCGCGCGGATCTGCTCGACCGCCGCATCGACCTGGCTGGGATCGCGCACGAAGAAGGAGAGCGCGCCGTTGGCGGTGGAGATGTCGCCGATCGCGATCGCGGGCGTCGAATCCCGCATCACGTCGCGCACCTTGTCGACCATGTTGGA
>DASSTK010000404.1:0-9755 GCA_035707945.1 Sphingomonas sp. | reverse complement strand
GCTGCTGTGGGGCGCGGCGATCTGGACGTGGATGCCGAACCCGCTCGGGTTGATCCTCCTGCTCCCCGCCGCCCTGCACCTCGGCTGGCAGGTGAAGACGCTCGCCCCCGCCGATCCCGCCAACGCGCTCCGCCGCTTCCGATCGAACCGCACCGCGGGCTTCCTCGTCTTCCTCGCCCTGCTGGCGGTCGGCACATTGGGATTGTAAGCGGCGGGGCATATCATTCCGCCTCCGCATCGAGTAAGGCCAGGCGGCTCTTTCGGAGGATTTCGATCGCGATGAAACGCCGCTTCCCGAACCGCCGGTCGTCCGGCGCGGCCGCCCTGATTTTTGCCCTGATCGCCGCCGCGGCGTCGCCCGCGCGGGCGGAGGACGTCTCCGCGCTGCTGCTCCAGAAGACGCAGGCTTTTTCCGACGCCGGGCAGAAGGGCGACGGCGCGCTGATGGGGCGCATGGTCGACGACAAAGTGGTTTTCTTCAACGAGAACGGCGATCGGGCGACCAAGCAGGACATCGCCTCGGCCACGCCGTCGCCGCCCAACGGGGTGGTGACGCACATGACCGTGACCGACTGGAACTGCCAGGTTCACGGCGATGTCGCGGTGGCGAGCTTCATCGACGATCAGAAGCAGGATTTCCACGGCCAGCCCTTCCACGCGCGCTATCGCTCGGTCGAGACCTGGCTCAAGGAAGGGGGCGACTGGCGGATGATCGCCAGCCAGACGATCGCGCTGCGCGATGATCCCGCCACGGTGACGCTCTCGCCGGCGGCGCTGCGCGAATATTCGGGAACCTATGAGGCGGCGCCGGGCGTGCGTTACGTCTTCGCGTTGCAGGGCGCCGATCTCACCGCCTCCAACGGCGGCGCGCCCTCTATCCAGAAGGCCGAGATGCGCGATCTGTTCTTCACCCCCGGCCACTCGCGCGTCACCAAACTGTTCGAGCGCGACGCGGGCGGCCGGATCACCGGCTTCGTGCTGCGCCGGGAAGGGCACGACATCCTCTACAAGCGAGTGGCCTGAGCCGCCGGGAGCCCATCCCCCTCAATCATGGTCGGACCAGGCGCGCAGCAGATTCTGCTGCACGCGCTGGAGGCGCGTGAAATTCTCCGCGCTCATGCCCAGCCCCTCCAGCGCCGCCACCTCGTTCAGCTCGTAAAGCCACTCGCGCCGCTCGGGATCGGCGATGCGGCTTTCGATGAAGGTCAGGCCCACCCGCCGCTCGCCGCGCGTCACCGGCGTCACCTCGTGCAGCGTGGTGGAAGGGTAGAGGATCAGCGATCCGGCGGGCGCGCGCACCAGCACCTCATGGCTGCCGAGCTGGATGCGCAGCGCCCCGCCCTCATAGCTGTCGAGCGGGCTCAGGAAGATGGTGCAGCTCAGGTCCGATCGCAGTCGGCGCGGGCCGATCTGCATGAAGGCGGCGTCGGCGTGGAGGCCGTAGCGCATCCCCGGCCTGTAGGCGGTGATGAGCGGCGGCGCGATCACCTTGGGAAAGGCGTAGTTGCGGAACTCCTCATGCGCATAGAGCGCCTCGGCCATGATCTGCGAAGATCGCTGCTGGGCCTGTTGATCATTGATGTGGAGATTCTGTTTGCTGGTATTGTGCGGATTGCTGATCCGCCCGTCGACGAAGCGCGCGCCGTCGGCGATGCGATGAAGCTCGGCGAGCTGGGCGGGCGAGAGCACGCCGTCGATCTGCTTGAACATGGTCTAGCTCCTTGCCGCCCGATCGAGCGCGCGCCCGATCGCCGGATGCTCCTTCGCCGCCGCCTCCAGCCCCGCCAGGCCGCGCGTAATGGCGGTCCCATGCTCCGCCTGCGCCTGATCGAGCAACCGGCGGCGCAGATCGGGGCTGTAGGCGTGCTCGGGGGCTTTCGAATAGCGCTGCATGATCGGCGAGGCGACGAGCGCGCGCGCCTGCGCCTCATCGAGCGCCAGCCCGAAATGGCCGGCGATCAGGAGCAATGTCTCGGCCGGCGAGTCGAGGAAGAGATCGAAATCGAGGCGCAGCGCCGTACCCGCCGGCATCGCCGCTTCGGCCGCGTCGAGCGCGGTCATCTCGGTCGCCCAGCCCAGGGCCAGCTTCGCCGCCTCGTCCATCCGCCACAGCCGCCACGGCGCATCGCCCAGCCGCCGGTGCAGGCGGGCGAGCCGCGCGCCGCTCACCATCGCCAGCTCCTGCCGCGAGGCGTCCCCGGCCAGGATGGTGCGCATGTAGCTTTCGGGGCGGACGTGGAGGAACAGCGCTTTTGCTCCGCCGCTCACCAGCGCGGGCGCGATTTCGCTGACGAAGCTGGTCGCCTTGACGATCGCGCGCTGCTCCGGGCGGAAAGTCCGCGCGAGCAGCCGGCGGAGGAGCGCGGCGCGCGCCGGAAAGCCGGCCGGGTCGATCGGGCATTCGGGCCGGTCCAGCACCCCAGCCAGTTCGGCCAGCGCGCGCAGCGCCATCGGCTCGCGCAGGGCCAGCACGCCGGGAGCCGCGCCGAGCAGCCGGGAGATCAGCGACGATCCGACATGGCCGATGTGGAAGATCCAGTGCGCGTCGTCGCGCGCGCCGGGCGGACAGCCCGCTTCCGCCTCCGCCCAGTCGATCCACGCGCCGCGCGTATCGGGCGTGATCGCGCGCTGATCGAGGAAGCTCGCCTCCGTCAGCCGCCGTTCGTCCAGCTCCATCAGCAGCAGCCGGTCGCGCACGGCGTCGATCATGTGCGGGAAGCGCGCCGGATCGTCGGCGAGGCGGCGCGCGGGGATCGGCATCATGCCCGCCCTATAGGCCGAAGCGAGCGCACCGGGCAACGCGGGCGGGAACGCGGCCGCCCCCCATGCGTCTTTCAGTCCAATCCCAAGGAGATCGGACATGCTCGGCACCCTGATGGGCGCGCTCATCGGCGAACGGATAGACCGCCGGGACGGCGAGGGCGGCGCGGCGGGCGCGGCGATCGGCGCGGCCAGCGTCGCGGTGCTCAAGCGCGTCATCCCGATCGCGTTGCTGGGCGGCGGCATCCTCGTCGCCAAACATTATATCGACAAGGCCAGCACCGCCCCGAGCTAGGGCCTAGCCGCCCTGCCAGACGCGGATCGCGTCGATCGGGTGGACGAGCATCAGGATGTTGAGCGTCAGATTGTCGCGGATGGCGGCGAGCGCGATCAGCTCGAGCGCGAGCCCGATCAGCAGCGAGGCCCGCCAGGGCAGGCGCGCGGCGATCAGGAAGCCCATCGCCATGAAGCCGATGTCCGCCATCGAGTTCAGGATCGAATCGCCCGAATAGCCCCAGGCCATCGTCGCGGCGCGATAGCGCTCGATCACGAGGGGGGAGTTCTCGATCAGCTCCCACGCCGCTTCGATCGCCACCGCGATCAGCAGCCGCGACCCAGGCGGCAGTCGTCGCGCCGCCCACCACAGCAAGCCGAAGAAGATCAGCCCGTGGATGACATGGCTCAGGCTGTACCAGTCGGCGATCTGCTGGCTGTTCTCGGGTCCGTGGACCGCGCTCGTCCACAGCCGCACATGCCCGCAGCGGCACAGCGGCGGACGGCCGCGGACCCACTCGATCAGCGCGGCGAGGCCGACGATGCCGAAGGCCGCGGCGGTATGGCTTCGGCGCAGAGCGGAAACCCGTTTCACATCCGTCACCATGCCCGCTCGCGCGCCGCTTCGCCAGCCTGCTTGACGGCCGCGCGGGGGGCGCGGCAGAAGCGGGCATGGCCGAAGACCTCGATACCGCTCCGATCCCGCCCTCTCTCCGCCGCCGGCCGCATGAGACGGAGGCGCAGCGGCGGGGCGTGCTGTTCGTCATCTCCTCGCCCTCCGGCGCGGGCAAATCGACCATCGCGCGCAAGCTGATCGAGGCGGACGGCAATATCCAGCTTTCCGTCTCCGCCACCACCCGGCCGATGCGCCCCGGCGAGGTGGACGGGCGCGACTATCACTTCGTCGATCTCGAAACCTTCCGCCGGATGGTCTCCGACGACGAGTTCCTCGAATGGGCGCATGTCTTCGATCACCGCTACGGCACGCCTCGCGCGCCGGTGGAGGCGATGCTGGCGGCGGGGCGGGACGTGCTGTTCGACATAGACTGGCAGGGCGCGCAGCAGCTCTATCAGCAATCCGCAGGCGACGTGGTGCGCGTGTTCATCCTGCCGCCCTCGATGGCGGAGCTGGAGCATCGCCTCGTCACGCGCGGCACCGATACGCAAGACGTGATCGAGCGCCGCATGGAGCGCGCCGTCTCCGAGATCGGCCATTGGGACGGCTATGATTATGTGCTGGTCAACGACGAGGTGGAGCGCTGCTTCGCCCAGGTCCGCCTGATCCTGCGCGCCGAACGCCTGCGCCGCCATCGCCAGCTCGGCCTGATCGGCTTCACGCGCAAGCTGATGCGGGGGTAGATAGCTGCTGCCCGGTCGCTCTATCGCGGGATTTTCCAGCTAATCTTACTGCTATACAGGCTCTCGATAGGATTGCCGGCGCTGTCACGAGCAGGCTTGAAGAGAGCTCGTTGTTTCATGGTAGAGCAGGTGGCCTCGTCCAGAACGGCGTACCCGCTCGATTGGGTGATTGTGCAGTCTCCTACCCGGCCGTCGGGCATCACTGTAACGGTAAAATAGGCCACCCCTTCCCAGTGATGGCGTAGCGCCTCGGGAGGGTAATCGGCGGGTGCTGTAAGGTTTTGCGCCGCAGCGCTGGTCGCCAGCAGAAAGGCGGCTGCCAAAGGTAATTTTGGGTTCACTCATCCTCCTTCGGAAGCGTGCCGAAATAGGGCCCCGCCGCCTTTTATGGGCCAGCGCATTTGTGCTCTCGGAATGCGGATTGATCAACGGGCGACCACCGGGCTTCGGAGAGCCAATTTCTCGCCATTGCCTCCTTCTCGATTTCAGGCACAATCCTCCGCTCGCGCGTTGAGACGCGACGCAAGGAAGGGAGGGGCACATGATCCGGGTCGTCATCGGCAGCATTCTCGGCGGAATCGCGCAGTTCATCGTCGGCTTCATCTTCTGGGGCATCCCGATCTTCTCGCGGATACCGTTCGGCGTCGCCTCCGACGCGCAGAACGCGAACGTGCAGGCCGCCCTGGCGCAGAACCTGCCGCAGACCGGCGCCTATTACATTCCCTGGCCCGATACGACGCAGGGAACCATCCTGCACGGGCGCGGGCCGGTGGGGTTGATCTTCTACAACAGCCACGGCTTTCCCCAGACCGACGCGGGTTCGCTGATCGTGGGGCTGATCGTCTCGATCGTGTCGATCTTCCTGCTGGGCGTCGCGCTGCACGCGATCGCCTCGCGCGTCACCGATTTCGCCAGCCGGGCGCGGATCGTGGTGCTGGCGGCGGTGGCCACCGTGCTCTATTTCACCATCGCGACCCCGATCTACAATTTCTACATGCCCTGGGGCTGGTGGATCTACCTCGCCGCCTCGCAGCTTGTCGGCTTCGTGATCGGCGGCCTGATCCTCGCCCGCTGGTTCGTGCCCTACGCGACGCCCCGGGTCGGCGTGTACGAGGATACGGTGCATTGAGAAAAGCTCCCTCTCCCCCGGCGGGGAAAGGGCCTAATCTAGCAGCGCCAGAAACCGCGCCGCCGCCCGGAAGGCGCGGCGCTTGTCCTCGCGAGCCCGGGCGGCGAGCGCGTCCTCGCCCCACTGCTCGGCCTGCCAGAGATCGTCGAGTTCGGCGGCGGCCCAGGCGTCGGCCTCGGTCAGCGCGCCCTCGGCCACCGCGAGGCCCAGCACCAGCGAGCCCGAGAGGGTGACGAGCGGGGCGAGACCGGCGAGGTGGAAAGCGTCCCGCGCCGCCGCCGCCGCGCCGAGCCGCCGCACCGTCTCGCGCGGCTGATCGACCGGCGTGATCCCGGCGGTGACGATGAAATCCACGTCATAGCGCGCCCGCGCCCAGTCGAGCGGCGGATCCCAGGCCTCGCCCTGCCGCGCCACCAGCCCGGCGGGATGATCGGCGCGGTAGCAGAGCAGGTCGGTCGCGGCGTAGCGGGCGATCCCTTCGGCGAAGGCGGGGGCGTCGGGCGCGATCCGGTCTATCGCCGCGTTGGCGAGGCCGGTGAGCGGCAGGGCGGCGGGGTCGATCGCGCCCTCCACCGCGCGCCATTCCTCGGCGGCGGCGCGGGCCAGATCGTCATTGGGCAGGGCGAGGCGCGCGCGCGCGGGCGTGCGGAGCGGCTTGCCGTCGAGCCTTATGCCGCCGTCCTCGATCGTCACCTCTTTCCAGAAGCGCCTGGCCGGGGCGCTCATCGCGGCGGCGTCCGCCAGCGCCGGACCAGCAGCGCGGGGATCAGGATGCCGCCGATCACGCCGACCACGAACAGGATGCTTCCGAAGCCGTAGGAGCCGGCGAAGCTGCCGCCCAGCCACATCCAGATGCCGATCACCATCAGCACCACGCCGCCCGCGCGCAGGCCGGAGAGGACGGCGAAGCGATCGCGGGCGCGGCGGTCTTCCTCGGGCGTCATGCCGTCTCCTTCATGCACAGCGCGGGCAGTTCGGAGGGGTGCTCCGCCACCGCGTCCGCCCCTTCCTCGAACAGTTCCGCGGGCTCATGATAGCCCCAGGCGACGCCGATGGCGCGCACCTTCGCCGCGTGGGCCATGGCGATGTCATAGCGTGTGTCGCCGATCATCACGGTGGTTTCGGGGCTCGCGCCCGCCTCGGCCATCGCCGCCTCGATCATCGAGGGATGCGGCTTGGAGGGGTGGCGATCGGCGGTCTGGAGCGTGACGAAACGTCGGTGATAGCCGTGGCCCTCCAGCGCGAGCCTCAGCCCGCGATCGGATTTGCCGGTGGCGACGCCGAGCAGCCATCCTTCCGCCTCCAGATCGTCGAGCGCCTGCGCGATGCCCTCGAACAACGGCTCCGTCACCTCGCCCCGCGCGCGGAGTTGCTGGAAGCAGCTTTTATAATCCTCGGCGAGCGCGGCGTGGCGCTCCCCGGGCTCGTCCGGCAGCAGCGCGCGCATCGCTTCGGTGAGGCTGAGGCCGACGACCCGGCGCGTGGCGGCGCGATCGGGGGCGGGGAGCCCATGCCCCGCGAAGCACGCCTCCATCGCCGCGCAGATATTCGCCTGGCTGTCGACCAGCGTGCCGTCGCAATCGAAGATGGCGAGGCGGTTCATGCGACGGGTGAAATCCGTTCGTCCCGAGCGCAGTCGAGGGACATATCCCAGCGGCGACGTGTCGCGACTACGCTCGACACGAACGGAAATCGGATCACTATCTTGAACCCCTTCCCCTGCGCTCGCCCCGCCGTTGCTTGCGACGGTCCTTGGCGGCGTGGACGGCGGCGCGGCGCTTGCCTTCGGGGGTTTCGGAAAACTTCACCTCGTCGAGCGGCAGCGCGTCGCCCGCCGCCTCGTCGAAGCCGAGATGGGCGAGGCTTTCGGCGAAGTGGGGCGGCAGCTCCGCCTTCGCGTCGATGCGGCCGCCGTCGGGCTCGTCGATGCGCAGCCGCCGCGCGTGGAGGTGCATCTTGCGGCTGACGCCCCCGGTCAGAAACGCATCCTGCCCGCCATATTTGCCGTCGCCCACGATCGGGTGGCCGATCGCCGCCATATGGACGCGGAGCTGGTGGGTGCGGCCCGTGAGCGGTTGCAGCTCGACGAAGGCGGCGCGGTTGCCGGCGCGCTCGATCACCCGGTAGCGGGTGCGCGCCGGGCTGCCCTCCTTCTCGTCGACATGCATCTTCTCGCCGCCGGTGCCGGGCTGCTTGGCGATCGGCAGCTCGATCATGCCGTCCTCGATCGAAGGCGCGCCGACGATGATCGCCCAATAGACCTTGCGCGCGGTGCGGCCGGAGAAGCTCTTGGCGAAGAAGGCCGCCGCCCGCGCCGATCGCGCCACCAGCAGCGCGCCCGACGTATCCTTGTCGAGCCGGTGGACCAGCTTGGGGCGGCCCTCGCTCTCGAACGTCAGCGCGTCGAGCAGGCCGTCGAGGTGGCGCTCGGTCCTGGTGCCGCCCTGCGTGGCGAGGCCGGGCGGCTTGTTGACGACGATCGCGTGCGCGTCCTTGTGGATGACGAGGCTTTGCGCGAACTCGATCTCATCGGGCGAAAGCGGCGGGCGTTCGCGCTTCGGGCGCGCCTTCTCGGGCGCGGGCGGCTCGAGCGGCGGCACGCGGATAGTCTGGCCCTGCTCGATCCTGTCCCCCGGTGCGGCGCGCTTGCCGTCCAGTCGGAGCTGCCCGGTGCGCGCCCAGCGCGACACGGTGTTGAAGCTCGCGTCCGGCAGATGGCGCTTGAACCAGCGATCGAGCCGGATGCCGTCGTCGTCTGCCGAGACGGTGAACTGACGAACCTCTTCGCTCATCCCGGAATCGCCCGCGTGATCCACAGCCCCACGAACAGCATCAGCACCGCGCCGATCGCGGAGCTGGCGACATAGAGGAAGGCGATGCTCCACTGGCCGCGTTCGATCATGGTCGCGGCCTCCAGGCTGAAGGTGGAGAAGGTGGTGTAGCCGCCGAGCACGCCGACGCCGACCAGCAGCCGCCACGCCTCCCCGCCCACGCCCCCGAAGCGCGCGAGCAGGCCGGTGAGCAGGCCCATCAGGAGGCCGCCGGTCAGGTTGATCGTCCAGGTCCACCAGGGGAAGCCGGGGCCGAGCAGGGTCAGCATCAGCTTGCCGATCTGAAAGCGGATCCCCGCCCCCAGCGCGCCGCCGATCATCACGAGGAAAAGAGGCATGGGCCGGCTTTAGAGGGAGTTCGGCGAAGTTTGAAGTCCTTAGCGATTCAGGCCCTGTGCTCGCCGTCATCCTGACGAAAGTCAGGATCCATTCTCGCTACGCCCGGAATCGAAACCGAGCGCCAATGGATGCTGACTTCCGTCAGCAGGGCGGAGGAGGGAACTCCGTCCGAAGCTCAATGCGTATAAACGAGGTCCACCGGCGTGCGGTTGTCCGCTGGCTGGCCCACCATCAGATCGAAGGAGGAGCCGTCCCTGGCGCGATAGCCGGCGAGCACCATGTCGCCGCCCTTGTCGGCGCGGCCGGTGGAATAGCCGGCGCTTTCGGCGCGCTGCTTCCACCAGTCGATCACCGCCTGCCGGCCCACCGGCACGGTGAAGCTCACCACGCGCACCTGGCAGCCGCCGTTCTTGCCGGCCGCCTCCGTCAGCTTCGCGCCGGGCGGCAGCGGCAGATCGGCGGGCAGTTCGTGCGCCCAGCGATCGGAGTAAGTGAGCGTGCCGCCGCAATCGCCGGCGAGCGGACTGACGATGGTGCGCGCATTCGGAGCGCGCTCGTCCGCTTGCCGTTTGGCGAGCTCGCCGACGGTGAGGTTGCCCGTCTTGTTGCGATCGACCTTGATGTCGGCGGCGAGATTATTGCCCGCGGCGTTGACCAGCGCATTGTCCATCACGTCCAGGCTGTTGGCGGGCGGCGCCTGCTTGTGGCAGCCGGCCAGCGCCGCGCAGCCGAGGCCGGCGAGAAGGATAGGGCGCAAACGCATGACGATATTCCCCGCTGCTTCGCTGATGGACCAAGCCTAAGCAAAGCGGGCGGAGCGGCGCCACCCCGGCGTCGGCGGCGCTGTCCCGATATGGAAGAGGCGAGGGCGAGGCACGTAAATCCCCCGTTCGTGCTGAGGAGCCGCTGAGCTTGTCGAAGCGGCGTCTCGAAGCACATGCCCTTCGAGACGGGGCTTCGGCTTCGCTCAGCCCCTCCTCAGGGCGAACGGCTCGGATTTTGCGTTTTCTGCCCGGGCCTCGCAGAAATCCGCTTGAATCCGCGCGATAAAAAGCGGAGAATCG
>DASSTK010000403.1:0-2026 GCA_035707945.1 Sphingomonas sp. | reverse complement strand
GCGGGAGGGGTCGGAGGTGGGCGCGACGCCAATTCCGGGCGACGCGTCTGATGCTGGGCGTGGGCCCACCCCCAACCCCTCCCGCAAGCGGGAGGGGGCTTTGATCACCGCCCCTTCCACACCCCCGGACGCTTGGCGACGAAGGCGCTCATGCCCTCCATCTTGTCCTCGGTGGCGGTGAGCCCGTTGAACAGACGGCGCTCGAACAGCAGGCCTTGCGCCAAGCCCGTCTCGAAGGCGGCGTTGACCATTTCCTTGTTGGCGATGGCGGCGAGCGGCGGCATCGCGGCGATGGTGCGGGCCGTCTCCATCGCCTCGTCGAGCAGGCGATCGGCCGGGACGACGCGCGCGACGAGGCCGGCGCGCTCGGCCTCTTCGGCGCCCATCATCCGTCCGGTCAGGCACATCTCCATAGCCTTGGACTTGCCGACGGAGCGGGTGAGGCGCTGCGATCCGCCCATGCCGGGGCCGACGCCCAGCTTGATCTCGGGCTGGCCGAACTTCGCCGTATCGGCGGCGAGGATGAAATCGGCCATCATCGCCACCTCGCAGCCGCCGCCCAGCGCGTAGCCGGCCACCGCGGCGATGATCGGCTTTCTCGTGCGGGTGAAATCCTCCCAGCCGGCGAAGAAGTTGGTCCCGTAGGCTTGCGCGAAGCCCATCGCCTCCATCTCCTTGATGTCGGCTCCGGCGGCGAACGCCTTCTCGCTGCCCGTCACCACCATGCAGCGCTGGCTCTCGTCCGCATCATAGGCGCGCGCGGCGGCGACCATTTCCTTCAGCACCGTAGAATTGAGCGCGTTCAGCGCCTGCGGCCGGTTGAGGCGGAGCAGGGTGACGGCGTCATGCTTCTCGACGATGATCGTTTCGTAATCGCTCATTCTGGCCCTTTCATCAAAGACACCGTTCGTCCCGAGCGAAGTCGAGGGACGTGCCGCAAGCGAATCGCCCGGATCACGCGCCTCGACTGCGCTCGGCACGAACGGAGGAGGTGCTCATCCGACACACTTCACTACTGCTTCATCATCTCGCGCGCGACGATCAGCCGCATGATCTCGTTGGTGCCTTCCAGGATGCGGTGGACGCGCAGATCGCGCCAGAAGCGCTCGACCGGATAATCCTGAAGATAGCCGTAGCCGCCGTGCATCTGGAGCGCGCGGTCGACCACCGCCGAGCCGGTGTCGGTAGCGAGGCGCTTGGCCATCGCGGCGAACTTCGTCTTGTCGTGCGCGCCCGCCGTCACCTTGGCGGCCGCCGCGTAGAGCAGCATCCGCGCGGCCTCGAGCTCGGTCGCCATATCGGCCAGCGTGAACTGTGTGTTCTGGAAATCGATGATCCGCGCGCCGAACTGGCGGCGCTCGGATGTATAGGCTTGCGCCTCGTCCAGACAGCGTTGCGCGCCGCCCAGCGAACAGGCGCCGATGTTGAGCCGCCCGCCGTCCAGCCCCGCCATCGCGATCGAGAAGCCCTGGCCCTCGACGCCGACCAGATTCTCCGCCGGCACGCGCACCCCGTCGAAATTGACCTGGGCGGTCGGCTGCGAGCGCCAGCCGAGCTTCTTCTCCTGCGCGCCGAAGCTGACGCCGGGCATGTCCTTTTCGATCACCAGGCAGGAGATGCCCTTGGGCCCTTCCTGCCCGGTGCGCACCATGGTGACATAGATATCGTTCTCGCCGCCGCCCGAGATGAACGCCTTGGAGCCGGTGACGACATAATGATCGCCGTCCCGGACGGCGCGCGTCTTGAGCGCGGCGGCGTCGGAGCCCGAGCCGGGCTCGGTGAGGCAGTAGGAGCCGATCCGCTCGCACGTCACCATGCCCGGCAGATATTTGGCCTTCACCGCGTCCGATCCGAAGGTGTCGATCATCCACGAAGCCATGTTGTGGATCGAGATGAAGGCGCTGGTGGAGGGGCAGCCATAGGCCATCGCTTCCATGATCAGCGCCGCCTCCAGCCGCCCGAGCCCGATGCCGCCGGACGCCTCGGAAACGTAGATCGCTCCGAAGCCGAGTTCGGCCGCCGCCCG
>DASSTK010000402.1:0-2321 GCA_035707945.1 Sphingomonas sp. | reverse complement strand
GCTCACCAGCTTGAGGCCCGCGATGCAGCCGACCAGGCCCAGGATCAGCAGGATGCGCGCCGCGCCCAGCGGCTCCTCGAAGAACAGCACGCCGACCAGCACCGTGCCGAGCGCGCCGATGCCGCCCCATACGGCATAGGCCGTGCCCATCGGGATGCTGCGCGAGGCGAGCTCCAGCAGGCCCATGCTGAGCGCCACCGAGACGAGGAAGCCCGCCGTCCAGCCCGGATTGCGGAAGCCGTCGACGAAACGAAGGCAGGTGGTGAAGCCCACCTCGCCCACGCCGCCCAGCACCAACCACAGCCAACCCATGCCGTCTCCTTCCGCCTCCTGACCGGGCCGCGATAGCCTCTCGCCTCGCTTTGGCAAACCGGGCATGGTCCGCGCCCATGACACCGCTTCGTCTCGGCAATCGCCTTGCCCCGGTCCGCTTTCTGGTTTTCCTCGCGCTGCTGATCGTGTCCGCCCCCTGCCTCTCGATCCTGCTCGGCTGGCGGCACGCGGCGATGGCCGGGTTCGATATCGCGGCGCTGGCCTTCATCGGCTCGGTCTGGCCGCTGCTCGGGCGCGCCGATGCGGACACGATGCGCCGCAACGCCGCGCGCAACGACGCCAATCGCGGGCTGCTGCTGGCGATCACCGTCGCCGTCTGCCTCGTCATCCTGATCGCGGTCGGCTCCGAGCTGATCGAGAAGGACGGGCCGAAGAACTGGGCGATCGCGCTGATCGTCGCCACGCTGATGATCGCGTGGCTGTTCACGAACCTCGTTTACGCCCTGCACTATGCCCACGTCTTCTACACGCGCGGCGATCCCGACGGGGACGGCAAGCCGGGCGACACCGGCGGCCTTGATTTTCCGGGCACCGATGAGCCCCGCTATTGGGACTTCATCTATTTCAGCTTCACGCTGGGGATGACGTTCCAGACCTCCGACACCGGGCTCACCTCCACCCAGGTGCGCCGCACCGTCACCTTCCACTGCCTCGCCGCCTTCGTGTTCAACCTCGGCGTGCTGGCCTTCACCATCAACGTGCTGGGCGGCGGCTGATCACCTGAAAGAAGGCGAGTCCGGCGTCAGATGGCCGCCGCCGGATCGCGCCCCGGGCCACGCAGGAAGCGCTGCCGCTCCCGTTCCTCGCGGTGGAGGCCGACGCGCGCCTGGAGCAGATCGCGCCGCGCGAGAATGCCGACCAGCTTGCCCTTTTCGTCCACCACCGGCAGACGTCCGATCTCCTCGGCGATCATCAGCTCGGCGGCCATGTTGGCGGGCATGTCGGCGGGCGCGGTGGTGAGAGAACCGTCCGACGCCAACTCGCCCAGGGTCGCGCCTTCGGGCAGATCGGCCGAGCGCCAGCGCAGCGCGTCGGCGCGGGAGACGAGGCCGACCGGCCGCCCCTCGCCGTCCACCACCGGATAGCTGCGATGCGGCGCGCCTTCCTCGAAGAAGGCGAGCGCCTCCGTCACCGGCATGGCGGCGGCGAGCGTCGCGGGCTTCAGCGTCATGATCTCGGCGAGCTTGGTCGTCGCCAGCGGATCGACGCCATATTCCTGCGAGATATGATGTCCGCGCCGGGCCACCTTCTCGGTCAGGATCGAGCGGCGCAGCACCAGCACGGCGAGCGCATAGCCGACCGCGGCGGCGGCCGCGGTGGAGGGCAGCGCGTCCAGCCGGCCGGTCAGCTCGGCGGCGAACACCGCGCCGGTCAGCGGCGCGCGCATCGCGGCGCTCATCATGCCGGCCATGCCCACCATCGCCCAGAAGCCGGTGTCGCCGGGCAGCCAATGCCCGATGATCGCGCCCAGCGCTCCGCCGATGATGAGCAAGGGGGCGACGATGCCGCCCGACGTGCCGGAGCTCAGCGCCACCAGCCATACGACGCCCTTCACCACCAGCAGCAGCAGCGCGCTGGCGAGCAGCGGCGATCCGTCGAGCAGCGCCTGGATATTGCCGTAGCCCGCGCCGAGCACGCGCGGATCGATCAGGCCGCCGATGCCCACCACCACCGCGCCGATCGCCGGCCACCACATCCAATGGACGGGCAGATCGTGGAACCAGTCCTCGATGCGATAGAGCGAGGCGGAGAGCGCGGTGGCGACAAGCCCGGTGACGAGGCCCATCAGCCCCGCCACCGGGAGCAGCCAGGCCGCGCTCGGGACGCCGCCGACGAAGGGGAAGAGGGGCGCGACGCCGATCAGGAAAGGCCGCCAGACCAGCGCGGCGAGCACGGCGGCCGCCACCGGCACGAAGCTGCGCGGCTTCCATTCGAACAGCAGCACCTCGAGCGCCAGCAGCATCGCCGCGATCGGCGTGCCGAAGATC
>DASSTK010000401.1:0-5367 GCA_035707945.1 Sphingomonas sp. | reverse complement strand
CAGTGTCTTCTTGCTTTCCAGCTTGACGCCTTCGATCTCCTCGGGGGTGAGCAGGATATATTCGCCCTTCTCATATTCGAAGCCCTTCATGATCTCGTCGGGATCGACCGGGCCGATGCCGGGCACCACCTTCTCGTAATGAATGCGCTTGCCGGAGGGCTCGTGGATCTGGCGGAAGGAGACGGCCGCGCCGCTCTTGGTGGCGGAAAAAATCTCCACCGGGATCGAGACCAGCGCCAGCCTGATCTGTCCCTGCCAATAGGCGCGCGCGGCCATGTCCGTATCTCCGAGTCGGATCGTTCCCGGATCAATCCGCCGGCGGCGCTTGCGGTTCCCTTCGGCTCAGGCCACCAGCGCGGGCTGGCCGCAGCGCACGCCGTCCACGCTCACGTCCGCCTGGCCGACATGGATGCCGAGCAGCCCTTCGATCTGATCGAGCAGCCCGTCCAGCGCCGGCGAGACGGGGGTGAGCGCCTGGCCGACAAGCCCCGTCACCAGCGAGGCGTTGAGCCCCGCCACGCGCAGATCGAGCCCGCGCACCAGCGAGGAGGCGACGCCCTGGGTCAGATCGTTGGTGGAGACGGTCCTGATCCGGTGGGCGGCGACATCCTCGCTCGAGAAATCGACATCCTGCCAGTCGCTCCCGCCGAGCGCGATGTCGGCTTGGCCGGTGACGGTGAGCAGCAGCGCGCGGGCGATCACCGCCCGTTGCTCGGCGGGTTCGCGCGAGAAATCGGACAAGGCGGAGGTGTCGAGATCGGCGATCGCGACATGGCCGACGCCGGGCTGGACGGAAAGGGTGACGCTCGCGTCGGAGGCGCCGTGCGAGCAGGCGATGGCCTTGAGCTTGGCCTGTGCGGACGCCAGCTCGACATAGATGGGCAACCGGAGCGAGGCGAGGCCGAGCGTCGCGATGCCGCCGATCTGGCTTTCCAGATAGAGTCGCGCCTGCGCGGTGCGCACGATGACGCCGCCGTCCCGCGCCACCGCCAGCCAGGGCGAATGGGCGGGGCGCTGCCCGATCGCCAGCGTCAGCTTCGTGGAAGTCAGGCCGGGCAGCGCCAGCCCGAGATCGAGGCTCACCTGCCGGTTGCCGCCGGCGAACTGGAGCAGCGCCTGGAGCGCCGAATAGGCGTCCACCGAAGGGCCGCCGCCGGCCGGCGCATTGTCCTGCCCCGCATAGGGGCCGAGATCGATCAGATCGGACAGGCGCAGCATGGTCGGCGGCACGCGCAACGCAAGATCGCGCAGAGTCGCGGCCGCCGCCGGATCGCCGCTCGCATCCGCCAGCGCGGAAAGAATGGTCGGCAGAGACGCGCGGGTGGCGAGCGTCTCGCCATAGCTCGCGGCGGCAAGATCGAGCCGGGTGCGAAGCGCGCTCGCGAAGGCGAGCAGGCCGACATGCGCGCCGACCAGCGCATTGTAATCCATCACCGACAGATTGAGGTTGGTTCCGATCAGGCCGGACAGCAGCGCGTTGGGCAGGCCGCCCTGCACCTGGGCGAGCCGCGATCCGATCGAAAAGGCGGCGAGATCGACGCGTGCGGCAGTGGCGTGCGCCGTCACCGTCACGCTGTCGCGGCCGGTGATGACCCGGCCGAAATAGAGCGGCACCGCCTGCGAGGCGGTGACGCGGACCGCATTGTCGGGCGATCCGCCGGGGGCGAAGCGCTGCCCGGCATCGAGCGAGGCGTCGGGCGTATAACTGCCGGGCTCGGCCGAGAGCAGGCGCGCATCGGCAAGCCCGTTGGCGGCGAGCGTCGCGGCCGCGGCGGCGGAAGCATCGGCGGGCCGACCGGCGGCCAGCGCGGCGGCGTCCGTCCCGCCCTGGAGACGACGCTGGGCGAGATACACCGAGCCCATTTCCACCGCGAAGGCGGTCGTCGCCATCAGCGCGATCATCGAGCCGGCGGCGATCAGCGTCACCCCGCCGCGTCGGTCCTTGCGCAGGCGCCGGATCATGTCAGCCCTCCCAGCCGGATCGCGGCGCTGCGGCGGATGCGCGGATCGGGCGTCGGCACGAAGCTCAGATGGAGCAGCGGATCGGCGCTGTCGTCATAGGCCAGGCGGACGACCAGCGTGCTGCCGTCATCGTCCACGCTGGTGGCGGCGAGCGCGGGATCGAGCAGCCCCTGTCGACGCAGCGTCGTCTCGACCGTGGAGGCGGCGATGCTTGCCCGTTCGGCGGCGTCCAGCCCCGCGATCGCGGCGCGCGCGGCGTCGTTGGCGGCCTGCTGCACCGAATGGGCGACCAGGAAATAGTCGCCATAGGCGAGGATGCCCATGATGAGCGTGAGCAGGATCGGCAGGGTGATCGCCAACTCCACCACCGCCGTGCCGCGCGCATCGCGGGCGGGGGAGAGGCGGATAGGCCGCCGGAATCGCGCCAGCCTGGTCATGCGCCCAACCTGCCGACGGAGCCGCTACCATCGGGTATCTCCGCAATCGACGCAGTTTCCGTGATTTGCGCCGAAGCGGAGCGGGCTTCGCTTGCGAGTATCATGGGAAAGGGCGCAGCTTCGGGCGGTCATTCGCATGGAAGGGGGCTTGCCATGATCGAGGGCCAAATGCCGCGTTTTGTCACCGCCGCGGAAATCACGCGCAATTTCGGACTGTGGCAGGATCGCGCCGCACAAGGACCGCTGGTGGTGACGCACCACGGCCGCCCGCGCTGCGTGATGCTTTCGGCCGATGCCTATGAGACGCTGGCGGGAGGCTTTCCGGCGGTCGGAGATGCGCGGGAGCGCGACGCGATCGCTCATGCGCTTCTCTCCGAGCGGATCGACCGGGCGTTCCTCGCGCTCGATGGTCATCTGCGCATCACGGAGGCGAACAATCTCGCCGCGACCCTGCTCGACCACAGCCGCGAGCATCTGGTCGGGCAGCCGTTATCCGAGGCGGCCCCCATGCTGGCGAGCGGGATCGCCGGGGCGGCGCTGCGGCGGGTTCTGCGAACGAGCGAAGGAGCGCGGCTGATGGTCCCCGCCGAACCGGCGCTCGATGTCCACGCCTTCGTCTGGCCCGGAGGCGCGGCGTTGCTCTTTCATGCGCTCGGCCCGGATGATGATGTCGAGCCGCGCCTCGCGGAGTCGGCGGCGAGAGGTGCGGCGATCGCCGCGCATGGCGGGATCGGCGTCGCCCGCCTGACGCTGCGGGGGACGATTGCTGAGGCCGAGCCGGGCTTCGCCGCCCTTGCCGGCTTCGCGCCCGAACGGCTGATCGGAGTTCGACTGGTCGATCTGCTGGCGCTTTCCAGCCGCGCCGACGTGGGCGAAGCTATCGAGCGCGTTCTGATCGGCGGCGCGGCCGAGGCTATAGACTGCCTGATGTTGATCGACGGCGGCGCCGAACGCCCGATACGTCTCGCCCTCGCTCCGCTGGGCGAAGGCTGCGGCGTCTCGGGCGCAATGGCGGTTGTGACGGAGAGCTAAGAGCGTCCCGGTTTTCCTTTTTGCCGTTCGTGCCGAGCGAAGCCGAAGCACATGAGCCTGGCGATGCGGGTGGGGCGCGTCCTTCGACTTCGCTCAGGACGAGCGGAGGCGCAATCTCTCGGGAAGGAGCATAAGGGGGGATCGGGTAGGCCCTTGCTGTGCGCCGGCAGGGCCCTGGCATGTCCGCCCGATCTGTGGGGTTAGGCTTGATCAACGAAAAAGGCCGCCCGCATCGCTGCGGACGGCCTTTGTTTCTCGAAGCCGGAGAAGGAAGAGATCAGGCCTCGGCCTGCTCGCCTTCCTCCTGCGCCGGGGCGGGAGCCTCGGCGGTGGCGCCCGGTTCGGCGTTGGGGTCGTACGCCTCGGTGAAGCCGGCCTCGTCACGCTCGAACATCTGGGCCATCACGTCGACGCCCTGCGCCTGGAGATCGGCCTCCTCGGGCGAACGGGCGACGTTGACCTTCACCGTCACCGACACTTCCGGGTGCAGCACGACGCGAACCTCGTGCAGGCCGATCGCCTTGATCGCGCGATCGAGCACGATCTGCGACTTGGCGACATGCGCTTTCTCGGCGGCCAGCGCCTCGACGAGATCGCGAGCCGAAACCGATCCGTAAAGCTGGCCGGTGTTGGAGGCCTGGCGGATCAGCGTGACGGTCTTGCCGTCAATGCCCTTGGCCTCCTTGCCGGCAGTCTCGCGCTTCTTGGCGTTCTCCGCCTCGATCGCGGCGCGATTGGCCTCGAACACCTTGCGGTTGGCCTCGTTGGCGCGCAGCGCCTTCTTGTTGGGGAGCAGATAGTTGCGGGCGTAGCCGTTCTTCACATTGACGACATCGCCGATGTGGCCCAGCTTCTCGACGCGCTCCAGCAGAATGATTTCCATCGGGGCGTCTCCTTACTTCACGACATAGGGGAGCAGGCCGAGATGGCGGGCGCGCTTGATCGCGCGGGCCAGCTCACGCTGCTTCTTGGCGGAAACCGCGGTGATGCGGCTGGGCACGATCTTGCCGCGCTCGGACACGAAGCCCTGGAGCAGGCGGACATCCTTGTAATCGATCCGGGGAGCGTCCTTCGCGGAGAAGGGGCAGCTCTTGCGGCGGCGGAAAAAGGCGCGGGCCATGTTTCTCTATTCCTTTTCGAAGGCTCAGGCGGCGTCGCGGTCGCGGTTGTCGCGGCCGTCGCGACCTTCGCGTCCGCCGTCACGATCATCGCGGTCACGGCGGCGGCCGCGCTCGCGCTCGTTGCGGCGCATCATCGCCGACGGGCCCTGCTCATGCGCATCCACGCGGACGGTCATGTAGCGGATGATGTCCTCGTTGATCGCGATCTGGCGCTCGAGCTCGGCGATCGCCGCGGCGGGCGCGTCGATGTCGAGCATCACATAATGCGCCTTGCGGTTCTTGGCGATGCGATATGCGAGGCTGCGCAGGCCCCACGTCTCGGTCTTCACGACCTTGCCGCCATTGCCCTCGATGATCTGGGTGGCGTTCTCCGCCAGCGCGTCGACCTGCGCCTGGGCGAGATCCTGACGCGCAAGAAACACATGCTCGTAAAGAGCCATGTGGCCGTCCTTCCATGTTGGCCGATCGCTGACGCCCGCGCCCATCGCGGCCGCCCCTCCGGCTGTCGTTCCAAAGCATGCCGGGGCGGCGAGACAAGCCCGCCACCCCGGATAGGGCCGCCTATGGCGGAACGGAGCGCGGAAGGCAAGTCCGGATCGGATCGTGCGGGAGCCGATGGCGGCTCCGCTCAGTCGACCAGGGAACAGTAGCGATAATCGTGCTTGATGAACTTCTGCGTCAGGCTGTAGCGCACGCGGCGCACGCCGGGAATCTTGTCGACCGTCTGGTGGAGGAAATCGGTCAGGTCGTTGCCGTTCTCAACCAGCGTCATCGCCAGCACGTCGGCGCGGCCGAGCATGGTGGAGACGTAACCG
>DASSTK010000400.1:0-2127 GCA_035707945.1 Sphingomonas sp. | reverse complement strand
CTGGTGCCGTGGGTGCGTGTGGTGAACCTCGCGCGCGCGCTCGACGAGATCGCCGAGGCCGATTTCTGGCGGATCGGGCTCACCGGCAATACCGAGACGACGTTGGCGGAAGCGATCGGCGGCGCCCGCGTCGCGCTGGTGCTCGGCGCCGAGGGCGAAGGGATGCGCCAGAATACAGAGGCGCATTGCGACGTGCTCGCGCGGCTTCCCATTTCGCCGAAGATGGAGAGCCTCAACGTTTCCAACGCCGCCGCGATCGCGCTTTACGCCGCAACGGCAAGCGAGGGGGAGAAGAAGCGATGATCGGGCGGGTGAAAGGATTGGTGTTGGCGGCACTGGCGCCATTGGTGCTCGTCGGATGCGTGCTCGCGCCGGGCAAGTTCGTGTCGACGCTGACGGTCGATGCCGATCGAAGCTTCACCTTCACCTATCGGGGCGAGATGTTCGCCATCGATTTCGGTGACGAATTCGCAAGCGGCATGAACAAGGCGTTCGACGGCGGGGAAACGGCCGACGACACCGAAGAGGAGGCCGAGCCCGATCCGGCGAAACAGGCCGAGAAGGATCGCCAATATCGCGCCATGGCCGAGGCGCTGCGCAAGGAGGCGGGCTATCGCTCGGTCTCCTATGAGGGGGACGGGCGGTTCCTCGTCGATTATGCGATCTCGGGCACGCTGACCCACAATTTCGTCTTCCCCTACAACCACGATGCGGAGGCCGTTTTCCCCTTCATGGCGATCGAGCTGCGCGGCAAGGATCTGGTCCGGGTGAAGGCGCCGGGATACAGCGCGAGCGATTCGAGCGGCAGTCCGGGATCGTCGAAGGTGTCGAGCCGTCTCGACGGCACCTTCACGCTCACCACCGATGCTGCGATCGTGAGCCAGAACAGCGAAACGGGCGCGACAAGCGAGAACGGCCGCAGCACGCTTCGCTGGCGCGCGACGCCGCTGACGAAGGATGCCCCGATGGCGGTCCTGCGGGTGGCGGCGCTGCCCTGATCGCGCAGCGGCGGCTCAATCCTCCTCGGCGATGCGCACCTTGAGGCCGTCGAGCGCATCGGAAAATTCGATCTGGCACGACAATCGCGAGTCCCCGTCGCGGTCGGAGGAGGAATCGAGCAGGTCGTTCTCGTCCTCGCTCATCGGCGGCAGTTTGGCCGCAAATTCCGGGTCGACATGCACATGGCAGGTGGCGCACGAGCAGCAGCCGCCGCACAACGCCAGCACTTCGTCGATCCCGTTGTCGCGGATCACCTCCATTACCGAAAGCCCCGCCTCGCCCGTGACCACGCGTTCTTCCCCTTCCCTGGTCACGACGATAAGTGTGGGCATGCTGTCCTCCTGGCGGTGTCGCCGCCGCCATGCCGCCTTGGCGCGGCGAGATCAAGGGATCGACCGATGGGCCTGACCGCCGACCAGTTGCGCGCCGGAATCGACGCGCTCGCCAGGAGCGAGCCCGCGTTCGCCGCCGCCCTCGCGCGCGCGGGATACCCTGAGCCGCGCATCCGCGAGCGCGGCTATGCGACCTTGCTGCGCACGATCGTCGGCCAGCAGGTGAGCGTCGCCGCCGCCGCATCGATCTGGCGCAAGCTCGAGGAGCAGGTGGGCGACCTCACCGATCCCGCGACCATCGCGAACGCCACCGACGAGCAGCTCCGCGCCGCCGGCCTCTCGCGCCAGAAGGCGAGCTACGCCCGCAGCCTCGCCGACGAGGTGACGAGCGGACGGCTCGACCTCGAAAACCTGCCGCACGACGATGAGGAGGCCATCAAGGCGCTCGTCCGCATCAAGGGCATCGGCCGCTGGTCCGCTGAAATCTACCTGCTCTTCGCCGAAGGGCGCCCCGACATGTGGCCCGCCGGTGATCTCGCCGTGCAGATCGAGATCGGCCGCATCCTCGGCCATGACGAGCGCCCGAGCGAAAAGGCGCTGCGCGATCTTGCCGAGAGCTGGCGCCCGCACCGCGGGGCGGCGGCGATTCTGGCGTGGCACCATTACAAGATCGAGGTCATCTAGATTGTTGATTCGCTAACCATAAGCGCGCAGACTTTGCCCCGGGGGCAAAGATCGCGATGGGGGATCGCAGCGGCACGCCGGAAGAACCGGCAATCGAGCTCGATTATGCGCG
>DASSTK010000399.1:0-3258 GCA_035707945.1 Sphingomonas sp. | reverse complement strand
CAGGGCGAGCAGGATCGCGATGAACGCCAGGCAGATGGCGGCGAGGTGCGGCCAGCGCTGCCACATGCACATCTCGCACGGGACCAGCCCGCCGACATATTGCGAGAGCAGGGCGCCGCCGAGCAGCGCGCAGGGAACGACGAGCGCGAGGGAGCGCGCGAGGGCGAGCCTGTTCATGCGATCTCCGTCAATGCGCCGAAGCGACCTTCTTGGGCGCGGGCGCGGGGGAGGCGAGTCGCTCCATCGTCTGAAGCGCGTAATGGAGTTGATAATCGTCGATGCCCTGCTTCTTGAGCTGGGCGGCGGTGGCGGAGAAGCGCGGATCGGGCGTCACGTCATCCTCCAGCACGCTATCGTCCACCTTGGCCTCGTTGATGAGGTGACGGCGCAGGTCATCCTCGCGGAAGGTCGGCCGATCCTTGTAATCGGGATCGGAAAGCTGCGGCACCACGATATCGGGATGGATGCCGCCTTCCTGCACCGATCGGCCGGACGGCGTGTAGTAGCGCGCCGTGGTGAGGCGGAGCGCGGTGTCGTCGGTCAGCGGCATCAGCGTCTGCACCGATCCCTTGCCGAAGCTCCTCACCCCCATCACGATCGCGCGGCGATGATCCTGCAGCGCGCCGGCGACGATCTCGGCGGCGGACGCGGTGCCGGCGTCGACCAGCACGATCAGCGGCAACCCGTGCGCATCGTCGCCGGGCTGGGCGTAATAGCGCTCGATATCATCCTTGGTGCGGCCGCGCTGCGAAACGATCTCGCCATGATCGAGGAAGGCGTCCGAAACCTCGATCGCCTGATCGAGCAGGCCGCCCGGATCGGAGCGCAGATCGATGATGTAGCCGATCGGCCTGTGCCCGAGCTTCTTGTCGATCCCCGCCAGCGCAGCGCGGGTGTCCGCGCCGACATCCTTGGAGAAGCTGGCGATGGTGATGACGCCGACATCGCCCTTCACTTCCCAGGTGACGGGATTGATGACGATATTCTCACGCGTCAGAGTCACGTCGAAGGGCTTGTCGCGGCCCGGCCGTACGATGGTGAGGCGGATCTTGGTGCCCGGCGCGCCGCGCATCTGCTGCACGGCGTCGTCCAGCGTGCCGCCATAGACCAGCTTGCCGTCGATCCTGGTGATATAGTCGCCGGATTTGATGCCCGCGCGCCAGGCCGGCGTATCCTTGGTGGGGGCGACCACCTTCACGACGCCTTCGTCCATCTGCACGGTGAGGCCCAGGCCGCCGTAATTGCCGTTGGTGGTGAGCTGCATCTGCCGGAAATCTTCGGCGTCGAGGTAGGAACTGTGCGGGTCCAGGCTCTCCAGCATGCCCTGGATCGCGCCTTCGATCAGCTTCTTGTCGTCCACCTTGTCGACATAGTTGGCGCGCACCTTCTGGAACACGTTCATGAACTGATCGAGCGCCTGATAGGTCTCCGCCTTGTCGGATTGCGCGGCGACGGCGACATTGGCGGCGGGCAGCACCACGGTGGGGATCGCCGCGCCCGCGGCGAGAAGGGCGATCGAGCGCAACAGGGATTTCGGCATCACGTCCGTTCTTTCCGGTGGGCCGACGGCCCGTTGACTTGCTCTCTACAGCCCGGCGGCCCGGCCCTCAAGCGAGGGATGGAAGGTCGCACGGTTGTCGCCCTGAGATCTGGCCGGGAAGTTTCCAAAGGCCCTTCCGTTCGTGCTGAGGAGCCGCTGAGCGCAGTCGAAGCGGCGTCTCGAAGCACCAGGGCGCCCTTCGAGACGCCATTTCGACAAGCTCAATGGCTCCTCAGGGAGAACGGGCCCAAGGATTTCTTTCACCCTGCCTGCGCGACCGCCACGATGTCGGCGGGATCGCCGCCGCGGCGGAGTTCGGCGGTGACGCGGGGCTTGCTCGCGCCCGCGCGGCCGAGCGGATCGCCTTGCAGCACCGTATCGCCCGCCTTCACGGCAAGACTGGCGAGGCCGGTGACGGTGGTGGTCCAGCCGCCGCCATGATCGACGATCACGATGTCGCCGTAGCTGCGGAACGGCCCGGCATAGGCGATGCGCCCGCGCGCCGGGGCGCGGACCACGGCGCCGGGCGCGCTCGCCACCGTCAATCCGCGCGAGGTCACGCCCGAATCGAACACTTCGCCGAAGCCCGTCTCCACCGCTCCCGAGACGGGCAGGATATAGCGGGGGCGGCCGATATGGGGCGGCACGCTGTCATCGGGGCCGGGCGGGCGTTGGACAGGATCGGGCAGGGCGGCGAGCCGCGCGCGGACCACGCCCGCCGCCTGGGTGACGCGCATCCGGTCCGCGATGTCGCGCGCCTCCTCGCCGAGCCCGAGCGCGCGCTCCTGCTCGTCGGCGGCCTGATCGGCGAGCCGCTGCGAACGGCGGAGCGCGGTCGATTCGAGGCGAGCATAAGCCTGCTGGCGTTGCTTCAGCAGCTTCTGGCTTTGATCGAGCGCGTGCGCCGCGCGTTCGGCGTCGGTGCGAAGCTGGGATGAACGGGCAAGCTCGGCGCGCAGGCCCGCCGTGCGCGCGGCGATCACCGGCAGCGTATCCTGCAGCAGCAGGCGGACATGCACGATATCGCTCACCGAGCCCGGCTGGGCGATGGCGAGCGCCGGCGGCCGCCGCGCCATCGTGCCGAGCGCGGCGACCAGCCGCAGGATCGGCTGCTGCTTCTCCTCGATATGGCGGCGCTGATCGGCCTGGAGCGCGGCGATCAGCCCGATCCGCGCGCGGGCGGCGGCGACGTCGGCTTGCGCGGCTTTCACCTCCTCGCCGAGCGCGGCGGCCTTCGCCCGCGCCTTCGCCGCTTCGTCCTGCGCGGCGTCGGCGGCCTGCAACAGCGCGGCGGCGTGCGCCTCGGCGCGGGCGGCCTCGTCCTTGGCGGAAAGCAGGGCGGCGCGCTGATCGTCGAGGCCGGGCGCGGCCGCCGCCGCTCCGGCGATCGCCGCGATCAGCACCAGAACCGTGATCCGCCCCCGCATCCCCACTACCCTTCGCGGTGATAGGGATGGCCGGCGAGGATGCTGGTCGCGCGCCACAATTGCTCGGCGAGCATGGCGCGGGCGAGCAGGTGCGGCCAGGTCGCACGGCCGAAGGAGAGGGTCATGTCCGCGCCGGCGCGCGTCGCAGCGTCATGCCCGTCCGCCGCGCCGATCAGGAAGCGGGCCTCGCGCACGCCGTCGTCCCGCCAGCGGCCGAGCCTTTCGGCCAATGCGCGCGAGGGCATGTCCTCGCCCGTCTCGTCGAGCAGGACGCTGCGGCAGGCGGGCGGG
>DASSTK010000398.1:0-3163 GCA_035707945.1 Sphingomonas sp. | reverse complement strand
GCGCTCGGGATCGTCGCCAGCGTCGCCGGATAGCCGGACAAGCCCAGGAACAGGTATCGCGCGCCCGCCCGCTCGACCGCCGCCACCTCCCGCTCGATCACGTCGATCGAGGGAATGACGGGCGGCTTGCCGCCGCCTCGTCGGGCGAGATCGGGGATCGCCGCCAGCGCGTCGGCCGGCGTTCCGAAGCGGGCGAGGAGTTGGGCGTAGCTGACCGGGCCGACGCCCGGCGTGCGGATCAGGCGCAGCCGCGCGATGCGATCGGCGCGGACATCCCCGCCCTCGCCCGCCGCGTCATCCCGCGCCAAGGCTCAGGCCCTGCCGCCGAAGCGCGGTTCGGTGCCGTCGAGAAGCCGTTCGAGATTGGCGCGGTGCTTCCACAGCACCACGATGGCGAGCAGCAGGAACAGCACGGTGAGATCGGAGCGCCCCATCAGCGCGGCGGCGACCGGGGTTGCGAGCGCGGCCGTCATACCCCCCACGGAACTGTGCCGCGTCGCCGCGAAGGCGATCAGCCAGACGACCGCGAAAGCCACCCCGCAGGGCCAGGCCAGCGCCAGCGCGATGCCGAGCAGGGTCGCCACGCCCTTGCCGCCGCGAAACCGCAGCCAGACGGGGAAGACATGGCCGAGGAAGGCGAAGCCGCCGGCGAGGAGCTGCATCATCGAAGGCGGCATCGGATCGGGCCAGATCAGGCCGACGACGATCACCGCCGCCGCACCCTTGGCGGCGTCCAGCAGCAGAGTGAGCGCGGCCAGCCCCTTGCGCCCGGTGCGCAGCACGTTGGTCGCGCCGATATTGCCGGAGCCGATAGTGCGCGGGTCGGTAGCGCCGCCCGCGCGCGTGACGATCAGCCCGAAAGGTATCGAGCCCAGCGCATAGCCGATGAGCGCGGCCGCGCAGAGCGTCAGCCAGTCCCCGCCCATATGCACGCTCCCCCGTTACTGCGACAGGAACATAGGCGATCGGTGAGGATGCGCAACAAAATGGATTAGCATCGCGCCGCCTCGCCATCCAAACGTCCGGAGGCCCGCCTTTCATCCCGCGCCGCCGCCGCTATAGAGCGCGATCGTGACCGACGCCGATCGCCCCCTTCTCATCTTCGATTCGGGCGTGGGCGGGCTTTCCGTGCTCGATGCGATCCGCCGCCGATTGCCCCTCGCTCCGATCGTGTACGCCGCCGATTCAGGCGGCTTTCCCTATGGCACCAAAAGCGAGGCGGAGATCGCCGCGCGCGTGCCCGCGCTGCTCGGGCGGCTCGCCGAACGCTATCGCCCGCGTCTGATCGTGATCGCCTGCAACACCGCCTCCACCATCGCGCTCGGCGCGGTGCGCGCGGCGCTGGACCTGCCGATCGTCGGCACCGTGCCCGCGATCAAGCCCGCCGCCGAGCGATCGCGGACGCGGGCCATCGGCGTGCTCGGCACCAACGCCACCGTCCGCCAGCCCTATGTCGACCGACTCGCCGCCGAGTTCGCCGCCGATTGCCTGGTGCTGCGCCACGGCTCGGCCCGGCTGGTGGAGCTGGCCGAGGCGGCGCTCAGGGGCGATCCGGGCGAGACGGCGGAGTATCGCGCCGCGCTCGCCGACCTGCTCGATCAGCCCGGCGGCGAGCGGATCGACACGGTGGTGCTCGCCTGCACCCATTTCCCGCTGGTCGCCGACCGCCTCGCCGAAGCCGCCCCCCGTCCGCTGGCCTTCGTCGACGGCGCGGAAGGCATCGCCCGGCGCGTCACCCATCTCACCGAAGGCCAGCTCTGGCCGGAGCAGGCGGGAGGCGGCGCGGCGGTGTTCACCTCGAACGAGGATGTGGAGCCGCTGCGCCCGGCGCTTGCGGCGCGGGGATTGAGGCGGATCGAGAGACTTTGAGCGCGGCTGAGCCTTTGGTATTTTTCCGTCATCCTCGCGAAAGCGGGGATCCACCTCCTCCGGTGCGCCCGGCGCGATGGCCGGAGATGGGTTCCCGCTTGCGCGGGAATGACGATGGGACATTTAGCTTTCCCAATTTCCCCCTCTGGCGGGTGGAAAATCGCGGCGGGACGCGCTATGTGGCGCGCAACAGTACGGGAGCGGGGCTCTTGGATTACCAGCGTGTTTTCGCCCAGGCGATCGATCGACTCCATGCCGAGGGTCGCTACCGCGTTTTCATCGACATTCTGCGCAACAAGGGCGCCTTCCCCAACGCGCGCTGCTTCGCAGGCCATAACGGGCCCAAGCCGGTCACGGTCTGGTGCTCGAACGACTATCTCTCGATGGGCCAGCACCCCAAGGTGGTCGCGGCGATGGAGGAGGCGCTGCACGATGTCGGCGCGGGCGCGGGCGGCACCCGCAACATCGGCGGCAACACCCATTATCATATCGATCTGGAGGCCGAGCTCGCCGATCTCCACGGCAAGGAAGGCGCGCTGCTGTTCACCTCGGGCTATGTCTCGAACGAGGCGGCGCTCTCCACGCTCGGCAAGCTGCTGCCGGGCTGCATCATCTTCTCGGACGAACTGAACCACGCCTCGATGATCGCGGGCATCCGCAATTCGGGCTGCGAGAAGCAGGTGTTCCGCCATAATGATCTCGTCCACCTCGAGGAACTGCTCAGGGAGGCCGATCCCGAGACGCCCAAGCTGATCGCCTTCGAAAGCGTCTATTCGATGGACGCGGACATCGCCCCTATCGCGGCGATCTGCGATCTCGCCGACAAATATAACGCGCTCACCTATCTGGACGAGGTGCATGCGGTGGGCATGTACGGCCCGCGCGGCGGCGGCGTCTCCGAGCGGGAGGGCGTGACCCACCGGCTCACCATCATCGAAGGCACGCTGGGCAAGGCGTTCGGCGTGATGGGCGGCTATATCGCGGCGGATCGGACGATCATCGACGTGATCCGCAGCTACGCGCCGGGTTTCATCTTCACCACCTCGCTTTCCCCCGTGCTGGTGGCGGGGGCGCTGGCGAGCGTGCGGCATCTGAAGGAATCGACGGCCGAGCGCGAGGGCCAGCAGGCCGCCGCCGCCATGCTCAAGCATCTGTTCTCCGAAGCCGGGCTGCCGGTGATGCCCTCCACCACCCATATCGTGCCGCTGCTGGTCGGCGATCCGGTGAAGGCCAAGAAGATCAGCGACATCCTGCTCGCCGAATATGGCGTGTACGTCCAGCCGATCAATTTCCC
>DASSTK010000397.1:0-2570 GCA_035707945.1 Sphingomonas sp. | reverse complement strand
CCCACACCTGTAAGGTAGCACTTCGCCAATTCGAGATAGGCGCTTCCGTCATCTTCTTCGGCCACGCGTTTCCACCATTGGAATGTCGCGCGAAAATTGCTCTTCTCACGATAGAGGATAGCAATGTTGGATCCGGCCACGGCGCTCCGGCTCTTTCGCCAAGCACGTCGGTAAAGTTGCATCGCCCTATCTTTGTCGACCGGCACGCCCTTCCCGACATCGAAAAGATAAGCGAGCCGGCACAGGCAAGCATCGTCGCCAAGGGAAGCGCCTCGCTCGAATGACTGTCGCGCGAGGGCGAGCTTGCCTTCCTCCTCGGCCGCGTCAGCAATGCGAAAGAGGACGGCGGTGCTGATCATAGTACTGGGCGTGCCACAATGAGGTATCGACGGCAATCTGCGTGACTGCGCCTTCCTGCCTCGCCACAAGCCCAATGAGGTTATTATCCCTCCCCATTCCGCCGGCACTGCATCTCACATGAAACCCTCGGCCAGAAAGCGTTCCGCGATCGCCGCGTGGAGGGCCGCGCCGCGCGCCATGACGCTTTCGTCGAGCACCATGCGGTTGGAATGGAGGCCGCAGCAGCTTCGCCAGTCGCTGCCGTTTTCCGAGGCGCCGAGGAACAGCATCGCGCCGGGCACTTTCTCCAGCACATAGGAGAAATCCTCCGCGCCCATCACCGGCGCGGTCATGCCGACCCAGCTTTCAGCGCCGAACACATCCTCCACCGTGGCGCGGGCGAGATCGACCGCGCGGGCGTCGCAGATCGTCGGCGGGAAGCCCTGTTCGAACTCCACGCTGGCGCTCGCGCCGTGGGCGGCGGCGATGCCTTCGGCGAGGCGGCGCAACCCCTCCTGCACGGCCGTGCGTGTACCCGGCGAGAGCGTCCGGATCGTGCCGAGCAGAAAGGCCGATTCGGGGATGACATTATCAGTCGTCCCCGCTTCGATCTTTGCGATCGTCACCACCGCCGGATCGGAGACGGCGACGCGGCGCGTCACCCAGCTCTGGATCGCGCCGACAATCTCGCAGGCGATCGGCACCGGATCGAGCGCGTCCTGCGGCATCGAGGCGTGGCCGCCTTTCCCATGCACCGTCACCCGAATTTTGTCGGCCGAGGCGAGCAGCGGCCCCGACTTGCCGGTGAACAGGCCATGCGGCGCGTTGGGCATGACGTGAAACGCGAAGGCGGCGTCGGGCAGCGGATCGAGCAGACCGTCGCCGATCATGTGGCGCGCGCCGTGCCAGCCTTCCTCGCCGGGCTGGAACATGAACAGCACCGTGCCCTTGAGCGCGTCCCGCCTCGCCGAAAGCAGCCGCGCCGCGCCGACCAGCATCGCCACATGGCTGTCATGCCCGCAGGCGTGCATCGCGCCCGCCGTGCCGGAGGCGAAGGGCAACCCGGTGTCCTCGTGCATCGGCAGCGCGTCCATGTCGCCGCGCAGCAGCACCGTGCGGCCTTCCTCCGCCCCGCGCAGGATCGCGACCAGCCCGGTCGTCGAGGGCCCCTCGCGATACTTGAGCGGCAGGCCGACAAGCGCTTCCTTCACCTTGGCGGTCGTCCTGGGAAGCGACAAGCCCAGCTCCGGCTCGGCATGGATCGCGCGGCGCAGCGCGACGAGATCGGGTAGGAGCGCTTGCGCCTCGGTGGTCCATTCTCGGGAGTAGGCGGTCATATGGGCTCTCCGGATGCGGGAGTCGGTGGATTCATGACCGCTCCCCTTTATTGTTGCGCCGAATCGGGCAAGGACTGGCAACATATCCCGAAAACGGAGAAGCGGGTGAAATCGGGCGAGCGGGAGATCGGGCCGCATATTCAGTCGCTGCGCAAGGCGCGGCAGCTCACGCTCGACGACCTCGCGCGCAAGTCCGGCGTGTCGCGCTCGATGCTATCGCAGATCGAGCGGGGCAAGGCCAACCCCACCATCGCGACCGTGTGGGCGCTGGCCGACGCCTTCGGCCTGCCCATCTCCGATCTTGTCGTCCATCCTCAGCCGCCTTCGCCGATCGAGCTTCTTTCAAGCGCGCAGACGCCGGAGATGCGCAGCGACGACGGGCTGTGTGCGATCCGCGTGCTGAGCCCGCACGACAGCGTGGGCCGGCTCGAATGGTATGAACTCAGGGTCCAGCCGCGCGGTGTGCTGGCCTCCGAGCCGCACGCGGCGGGCTGCCGCGAGCATCTGACAGTGCTCGAAGGCAAGCTCGCCGTTCACACCGACGGGCGGAGCGAAACGGTCGAGGCGGGGGAAACGGCGCGCTACCGGGTGGACGTCGCCCATCGGATCGAAAATCCCGGCCCGGACGTTGCAAGGGCGCTGCTGATCGTGGCGTTTTGAAATCGGATGAGGATCGGCGCCGCCATGCCGGCCGATCCGGACAAGGCCAACACGCCATGACGACCCTCACCAATCCGATGCCCGCGCTTTTCATCGGGCATGGAAGCCCGCTGAATACGCTGGAAATGAACGGCTTCACCCGCGCCTGGCGCGCGCTCGGGCGCATGCTGCCGCGCCCCCGCGCCATCGTCGCCGTCTCGGCCCACTGGTTCATCGGCGCAACGGCGGTGACGG
>DASSTK010000396.1:0-2671 GCA_035707945.1 Sphingomonas sp. | reverse complement strand
GGAAAGCGCGGCGCGGACCGTGAGCCCCCGACGGAAGCCGACCTTGCCCGGATGACCAGGATCGTCGCCGAGGGCATCCGGGCGGGGGCGCTCGGGGTCTCGACCTCCCGCAGCATGGCGCACAGGACCGTCGCGGGCGAGCTCGCGCCCACCGTCACATCGGAGGAGCGCGAATATGCCGCGCTCGCCCGTGGCCTTGCCGAGGCCGGAAGCGGCGTCTTCCAGATCATCCCATCCGCTCAGGAGGGAACCGACCCGGAGGAGGAAATGGCCATGCTCCGGCGTCTCGTCGGGATTTCCGGCCGCCCCCTCTCCTTCTCGCTCATCAATACGGTCCAGCACGCCGATGCGATGGAGAAGACGCTGGAGCTGCTGTCATTGGCCCAGGCCGACGGCGCGCCGATACGCGCGCAGGTGTTTCCGCGCGGGATCGGAGTGCTGTTCGGGCTCGATCTGAGCTTTCATCCCTTCCGCTACCACCCGAGCTATCGCGCGATCGAGCATCTGCCTCTGGCCGAACGGGTCGCCGCCATGCGCTCGCCCGAACTGCGGGAGCGACTTCTTGGCGAGACGATCGACCATCCCAACGCGACGTTCCAATATTTCGCCCAGCAATCGGGAGAGCTTTATCCGCTCGGCGATCCGCCGAATTACGAACCGCTGCCCGAAGACAAGATTGCCGCTCTGGCCGCGCGACGGGGAATGAACCCGCAAGAGCTCGTTTATGATCTGCTGCTGGAGCAGGACGGGCAGGCGACGCTGCTGCTGCCGGCGGCCAATTATGTCGGCGGCTCGCTCGAGCCCGTCCGGGCCATGCTGGAACACCCCCACACGCTTATCGCCCTGGGGGACGGCGGCGCACATTACGGAATGATCTGCGACTCAAGCTATCCGACGACCTTGCTGTCCTATTGGACACGCGATCGGGTGCGCGGCCCCCGTCTCCCCTTGCCTTCAGCGGTCCGTTCTCTCTCCCACGCCAATGCGGTCGCGATCGGCTTGACCGATCGCGGTCTCGTCAAGCCGGGCATGAAGGCCGATCTGAACGTCATCGATTATGATCGGCTGAGGTTACGCGCGCCTCGCGTGCAATGGGATCTGCCCGCGGGCGGACGTCGGCTCGTCCAGAGCGCCGAGGGTTTCGACGCGACGATCGTCAGCGGCGTCATCACATACCGCAACGGCCAGGCGACGGGCGCCAGACCCGGGCGGCTGGTGCGCAATCCGGCTCTCCACTGAGCTCGATCAGCGCATCCCGGCGCGCCTTTCCCATGCGGAAGGCTACATCGCCTCGATGGCGGCCTTCAAATCGTTGAGAAAACTGATAACGGCGCCGCCGTCGAGCGCTCGATGATCGAAAGTCAGCGAAGGGCACAGCACCGGCCTCACCTCGATACTCCACGCGGCTCCATCGGGAATCGCGCGCGGGATGCGCACCATTCCGGGCAGGCCGAGCAACGCCACCTGCGGGGTGTTCAGGATCGCTTCCGCGCGAATCACAGGGCCGAGCGAGCCGGGATTGGAGAGGGTGAAGGTGCCCCCTTCGAGCTCGTCCGCACGCAGGCTGTTGCTCCGCGCCCGCTCGGCCAAATCGGCGACCCGCCGGCTGATCTCGGGAGCATCCAATCCTTGGGCATCGCGAATGACGGGGACGACGAGGCCGTCTTCGGTATCGATGGCGATGCCCAGATTGACGGTATCCCACATCAGCGCCGCCTCGTCCGTGTAGGTCGCGTTCAGGCGCTTGTGAGTGGTGCTCAGCAGCCTCGCCGTCTCGACCGCGATCAACGCGAGGACCGAAGGCGCCGGCCCTTCCGCTTTGGCCGCCTCTCGCCTGGAGAGCAGACCACTCAGATCGATCTCCATATCCGCGGTCAATGTCGGCGCAGCCGCCGCTTCGACCAGACGACGCGCGATCGTCTTTCGCCGCAAGCTATGCGGGTGTTTCGTGCACGGTACGCCTTCATAGCCGGGGGGAACGGCAGTTCCGCCTGAGACCGCGCCTTTGCCGGCTGCAGCCAGAACATCATCTCCGGTGATACGCCCGGCCGGGCCGCTGCCGCGAACCGTCGCCAGATCGACCCCGTGCTCCTTGGCGAGCCGCCGCACGAGCGGAGACAAGCGTTCGCCGCCCTCCCCTGTCGCCGCTGCGGGCTGCGGAGAGGCCGTAACGGCCGCCTCCGGCTTTGATGCGTTCGCTGTCGCCTCCGCTTCGGTCTGCGCATCGAGCGCCCGCACAATGGCCTCGCGAGATGTTCCCGGGGCGACCCAATAGCCGATGCGATCGCCCACTTTATGCTCATCCCCCTCGGCGGCCAGCTTCTTCGCGAGAATGCCGGGTTCGGTCGCCTCCACCTCGGTCGCGACCTTGTCGGTCTCGATCTCATAGAGAAGATCGCCCTCGGCATAGGGTTCGCCTTCGGCGACATGCCACGCCAGAAGCTTGGCGTTCTCGACGGAACCGGAACGCGGAATGTTCAGATCGCGCAGAATGGACATGATATCCTCAGATGGCGACTAGCTGACGAGCGGTCTCGGCGATGCGCTCGACCGACGGGATGCAGGCCTGCTCCAGTTCGGCCTGCTGCGGCAGTGGAACGTCCTTCGCCCCGACCCTCAGGACCGGCGCTTCCAGGTCGAAGAATGCCTGTTCCTGAATATGCGCGGCGAT
>DASSTK010000395.1:0-12116 GCA_035707945.1 Sphingomonas sp. | reverse complement strand
TCCTCGCCATTCTCGGCGGCGATGTTGATGCCGTCGTTGCGTCGCCCGTCGCCGGTCGGGCCGAAGCGGCCGATGATCTTGCCGGTCAAGGGCCAGGTGAAGCGGCCGGAGAAATTATTGGGCTCGGCCACCGCGACATCGGTGCGCAGCGGCTTCCTGGGCGAGGCGGTGGCCTTCTTCGGCTCCTCGTTCCGCGCGATCGCGGGTTCGGAGCCGGTGACGAGATCGTCGATGTCGATGTTGAAGGCCTGGGCGCGCTGCTCGAGCGTCTCCTGCGGGGTCTCTCCTCTCGTGCCCGGTAGCAACAGCCGCTCGCCGGTGCGCAGGATATAGGGCGGCTGGAGATCGTTGGCGGCGACGATCTCGGACCAGGGAATGCCGTAGGCGCGCGCGATGGCGAGGCCGGTGTCGCCTTCATGCACCAGATGATAGCGGCCGCCGGGGATGCGCAGCCGCTGGCCGACGCGCACGACGAAGGGCGACGGGATATTATTGGCGCGCGCGATCGCCTCCGATCCCGCGCCGGTGCGGTTGCCGATCTCCCGCAGCGTATCGCCTGGCTTCACGACATAGACGGAGTCGGGAATGGTGCGGGCGTTGGGCGTGACCTTGTGCGCCACCCAGGCCGGAGTCGGCTGGGCGACCGAACTGGCCATTTCTTGGCCGGCCGGAGGCGGCGTTTCGTACCGGGGCGCCGGGGCTTCGCCATAGCCGGCCGGCGGGTGGCCGCGCGGAATGCAGCCGGCGAGCGCGAACAGCGCGAGAAGCGCGATCGCCCGGCCCTGCCGATGCTCCATGCCGCCACCCCCAACTGTCCCGGCGCAACGCTTAACCATCCCGGCGCCCGATGCCAAGGGAGGGACAATGACTCCCTCTCCATCGAGGGAGAGGGCTTTCAGGGGAGAGCTTACCGCCTCAAACCCGCTGGCTCAGCACCTGATAGGCCATCACCGCCGTCGCCACCGCGGCGTTGAGGCTGTCGGCCTTGCCGCGCATCGGCAGCTTCACGCGCAGATCGCAGGCGTCTTCATAGTCCGCCGGCAGGCCGCGCGCCTCGTTGCCGACGAGGAGGAAGGTGGGCGCGGCGTAGCGGGGCTCGCGGTAATCGGTGTCGGTGCGCAGGCTGAGCGCGACCAGCTCGCCGGGGCCGGAGCGCAACCAGGGCAGGAACTCCGCCCAGGGCGCGCGCCCGATCCTCTGCGTGAATAGCGCCCCCATCGAGGCGCGCACCGCCTCGACCGAGAAAGGGTCGACACACTCGTCGACCAGGATCAGCCCGCCCGCGCCGACCGCATCGCCGGTGCGCAATATCGTGCCGAGATTGCCCGGATCGCGCAGCGACTGGGCGACGATCCAGATATCGGAAGCCGAGCGGTCGATGGCCGCGAGCGCGGTGTCGAACTCGTCGAACACGCCGATCACGGTCTGCGGATTGTCCTTGCCGGAAAGCTTGTGGAGAATGTCCCGCGTCGTCTCGATCGCCTCGCCGTCCATGCGCTCGACGGCGGCGGCGAGGCGGCGGACCAGCGCGTGATCGCGCATCTCGGCGGCGTAGAAGATGTGGCGGGGCAGGCGGCCCGCCTCCTCCGCCTCGGCTAGGATGCGCAGCCCCTCGGCCATGAACATCCGCTCCTCGCGCCGATGCCGCTTCTCGCGCAAGGCGCGCACGCGCTTGACCAGCGGGTTTGAGAAGGCGGTGATTGCGCGGGGCATGGGAGCGAGGTTCAATCCTCGCCGAACTTGCTTTCGACAAGCTCGATCAGCAGCGCCAGGGTCTGCTCCGCGCCGTCTCCGGCCGCGCGGATGGTGACGTGATCGCCGCGCGCCGCGCCCAGCATCATCAGGCCCATGATCGAGGTGCCGGCCACCTTCGATCCGTCCTTCTCCACTTCCACCGCCGCCGCCTGGCCCGAGGCGAGGGTGACGAACTTGGCCGACGCGCGCGCATGGAGGCCGCGCTTGTTGGTGATCTGGACGGTGCGGCTGACCGGCTCGCTCATGCCGCGGCCTCCCCCAGCAGATCGGAGGCGACCGAGATATATTTGCGGCCCGCATCGCGGGCGGCGGCGACGGCGGCCTTGATCTTCATGGTGCGCCGCGCCGAGGCGAGGCGGATCAGCATCGGCAGGTTGATGCCGGCGATCACCTCGATCCTGTCCGACTTCATCAGCGAGATGGCGAGGTTGGAGGGCGTGCCGCCGAACAGATCGGTGAGCAGGATCGCGCCTTCCCCCGAATCGACCTTGGCGATCGCGGCGGCGATATCCTCGCGCCGCGCCTCCATATCGTCGTCGGGGCCGATGCAGATCGGCACGATCGCCTCCTGCGGCCCCACGACATGCTCCATCGCCGTCACGAACTCCGCCGCGAGGCGGCCGTGCGTCACCAGCACCAATCCGATCATCGATCCACCCGAATTGCGCGCCTCTTCGATGGCATCCTCACGCTTCCTGCGTCCGGCCATCCTTGCTGCGGGCCAAATCGCGATGAACGATGGTGGGCGAAAATCCGCGTTCACGCAACCGTGACGCAATCGTCTCGGCGCAATGCACCGATCGGTGCTTGCCGCCGGTGCAGCCGAAGGCGACGGTGACGTAGCTTTTGCCCTCCTGCGTGTAGCGCGGAAGCAGCAGGGCGAGCAGCTCCTCGATCCGCTCCATCGCCTCGGCATAGGCCGGATCGGCGGCGATATAGGCGGAAACGGGCGCGTCCAGTCCGGTCTGCGGGCGCAGCGCCTCCTCCCAGTGCGGGTTGCGCAGGAAGCGCATGTCGAAGACGAGATCGGCGTTGCGCGGCACCCCGCGCGCGAAGCCGAAGGACATGATGGCGAGCGTCGCGCCGCCTTCGCCGCCTGTCCCGAATCGGGCGCGCAGATCCTGTTTGAGCGCGTTGCTGCTGCTGTCGGTGGTGTCGATCAGATGATCGGCGGCGCGGCGCAAGGGCTCGAGCAGCTCGCGCTCGCGGGCGATGCCGTCCTCCGCCGGGCGATCGAGCGCGAGCGGATGGCGGCGGCGCGTCTCCGAATAGCGGCGGATGAGCTCGGCCCCGGCGCAATCGAGGAACAGCACCGCCACCTCGTCGCCATGCCCGCGCAGCCTGGCGACGCGGGCGATGAGGTGATCGGGATCGAAGCCGCGCGTGCGGCTGTCGACGCCGATCGCGAGCGGGCGGTCCGCGCCTTCCGCGCCCGGCGAGGGCGGCGCGCCGAGCAGGCGCTCGAGCAGGGTGACGGGCAGATTGTCGACCACCTCCCAGCCGAGATCCTCCAGCGTATCGAGCGCGGTCGACTTGCCCGCGCCGGACATGCCGGTGACGAACAGGATGCGGCGGGGGCGGCCCTCGCCGCTCATCGGGGCGCCGTCTCGCGCGCGGCCTTCAGCATCAGCTCCACCTTGATCGGGGCGGAAAGCTCGAACGGAGCGACCGCGCCGAGTGGGAGATCGACGCCCGCGAGCCGGCGGGTCGCGGCCTCTGGCATGCGCTCGACCGGGCTCTCGCAATCGATCAGCAGCGCCACCTCCGCCTCCTTCTCGTGCGGCAGATCGACGATGCCGATGCCGCGCACCTCCATCTTGCCCGCGAGCGTATCGGGCGGCGAGGCGTAGAGCCTGCCCTCGCGGCGGCGCAGATGGGTGTAATCATCCGACACCAGCCTCGCGCCGCGATCGACGAGGCGGAGCGCCAGATCGGATTTGCCTGCGCCCGAGCGGCCGCAGAGCAGCACCGCCCGCCCGTCGATCGCGACGCAGGAGGCGTGGATGGTTTCCGAGGAAAGCGGGGTGGTGGGCATGCTCATGGCCTTGGCGCCGCGGGCAGGGTGACGAGGAAGTGCGCGCCGCTTCGCCCGTCGCCGCGGTCATGCACCGAAATCGAGCCGTCATGTCCCTCCGCGATCGCGCGCGCGATGGCAAGCCCGAGGCCGCTGTGGCGCTCGTCCTCGCCCGCATCGGGGCGATCCGTATGGAAGCGGCGGAAGATCGCCTCGCGCTTGGGCTCGGGCACGCCAGGGCCTTCGTCCTCGATGGCGAGGCGCACCTTGTCCCCCACCGCGACGACGCCCACCTCGACCAGCCCGCCCGGCGGCGAGAAGGAGACGGCGTTGTCGACGAGATTCTCGACCATGCGGGCGAGGCGCGAGCCGTCTCCCATCACCACCGCGCTGTCGGCGAGGGGGCGGGCGAAGGCGATGCGGACATCGCGGTTGCGGCCCCGAGTCTCGCGCGCGGTGAGGAGGCCCTGGACCAGCAGGCCGAGATCGATCGGCTCGAAGCGGGTGCGCGACAACTCGCCGTCGAGGCGGGAGATGTCGGCGATGTCGGTGATGAGCCGATCGAGGCGGATCACGTCATCCCGCACGATATCGAGCAGCCTGGCCTGAAGGCCGGGATCGCGCACGCGGGCCATGCTGTCCACGGCGGAGCGGAGCGAGGCGAGGGGGTTCTTGAGCTCGTGGGACACGTCCGCCGCGAACGCCTCCACCGAATCGATGCGCTTGCGGAGCGCCTGGCTCATATCCGAAAGGGCGCGGGCGAGCAGGCCGATCTCGTCGCGCCGTGCGGGCAGGCGCGGCACCACCACCTCCCGCGCGCGGCCCAGCCGCACGCGATGCGCGGCGATGGCGAGGCGGCGCAAGGGCCGGGCGATGGTGCGCGCGAGGAACAGCGAGAGCAGCACAGCGATCGCCAGCACGCCGAGGATCACCATGCCGATCGCGGCGCGCTCGGCGCGGACGATGCGGGTAATGTCGCGGACATTGTTGGTGGAGAGCAGGGTGCCGACGCCGGAGAGCCTCAGCGCGGCGGAGATGACCGGGGTGCGATCGGGCGCGAGGCGGTGGGCGGACACGACCACGCCCGGATGGCGCGCCGCGGCCGCCGCCTCGGGCCAGGCATTGAGATCGTCCTGCGCGGGCTCCTCGAACGGAGGCAGGCGATTGGCGCCGACGATGCGATCGAACACCCGATCCATGAAGCGCGCGACATGCTTCTTCCAGGATTCCGCTTGCGGATCGCGAAGCTGGTAGGTGGCGGGCGCGACCTGCCAGGTATCGAGGGTAAGGCTGCCGTCGCGCCCGTAGATGCGCAGCCGCTCGCCGTCCACCGCGGCCATGCGCGCGGCCAGGGTGGGGCGCGCGGCGGGCGGGGCGGCGTCGAGAGCGCGGGCGATCATCTGCACGTCGCTTTCGGCCTGCTCGGTGCGCTCCTGCGAGACGCGGTAGCGGTAGGAATCGAGATAGAAGAAGCTGCCGGCGAGGATCGCCAGCACGAAGATGTTGACCGCGAGGATGCGGGTGGTGAGCGACCAGCGCCAGGGAAAGCGGATCAGCGGCCGGTCCAAAGCGGCCGGGCGACCGGGCGTCGGCGGCTCATTCCTCGCCAAAGCGGTAGCCCACGCCATAGAGCGTCTCGATCGCCTTGAAGCTGGAATCGACCTGCCGGAACTTGCGCCGCAGCCGCTTGATGTGGCTGTCGATAGTGCGATCGTCGACGTAAACGTCGTCCTGATAGGCGGCGTCCATGAGTTGATCGCGCGATTTGACGAAGCCGGGGCGCTGCGCCAGCGCCTCCAGGATCAGGAATTCGGTGACGGTGAGCACGACATCCCTGCCGCCCCAGCTCACCTTGTGGCGCGCCGGGTCCATCTCGAGCCGACCGCGCACGATCTTCTCGGCGGGGGCCTGCTCCTCGCCCGTGGCGGGGCCGGACGGCTCGGCGCGGCGCAGGATGGCGCGGATGCGCGCGATCAGCAGGCGCAGCGAGAAGGGCTTGGAGATATAATCGTCCGCGCCCATCGCGAGGCCCAGCGCCTCGTCCAGCTCATCGTCCTTGGAGGTGAGGAAGATGACGGGCACCGCGCTTTTCTCGCGCAGCCGCCGCAGCACCTCCATGCCGTCCATGCGCGGCATCTTGATATCGAGCACGACGAGATCGGGCGGATTTTCGGCAAAGGCTTTCAGCGCCGCCTCGCCGTCCGAATAGATGCGGACGGAGAAGCCCTCGGCCTGGAGCGCGATCGAGACCGAGGCGAGGATATTGCGGTCATCGTCGACGAGGGCGATCGAGGGGGCGGAGCTGGTCATCGCCGCGAGAGGTAGCAGAGGCGCGTCGTCCAGCAAATGAACCAAGTGCGCCAACATAGGTTATGCTTGTCTGCTCAGGGAAGGAGACGGGTGATGGGCCTCTTTGATTCGTTGATGAGCAATGCCGGGAATGTCGACATCGATGCGCTGGCGGCCAAGGTCGGCCTCGATCCCGATCAGGTGAAGCAGGGCGGGGAGGCGCTGCTCGGCCACCTCGCCTCCGGTCAGCATGACGCGGATAGCGCGGCCTCGGCGGCTTCCGCCCAGACCGGCATCGCGGCCGACAAGCTTCAGGCGCTGCTCCCCGCGCTTCAGGGCGCGCTCGGCAATGCGGGCGAGGGCGGTCTCGCCGGAATGGCGAGCAAGCTCGGCGGAATGCTCGACCGTGACGGCGGCGGCAATCCGGTCAACGAGATCGCCGGCTTCGCCAAGGGGCTGTTCGGGAAGGGCTGAACCAGTCCTCAACAGGCCTCCACCATCGGCCGCGCCGCCGATCCTAGGCGCCCATGCGCGGCACGAACAGCCGCCCGCCCTCGGTCGCAAGCACGATAGCCATCGCGGCGACACCGGAAAGCGCGAAGCCCAGCACCATCGGCACGGCCGATCCATCGAAGCTCTGGCCGATCCAGAAGCCGATCAGCGCGCCGCCGACCATCGTGAAGAAGCCCTGCACCGAAGCGGCGGTGCCGGCGATCTCCGCCACCGGCTCCATCGCCATGGCGCCGAAATTGCCCATCGTAAGACCATAGGCGAGCATGGCGAGGCCCTGGCAGACGGCGAAGCTCACGATTGTTTCATAGCCGGCAAGCGCGACACCGAGGTGAATGCACTCGATCGCGATGAAGCCGATCAGCGCGCCATGCGAAAGCCGCCGCGTCCCGAAGCGCTCGACGAAGCGGGCGTTGGCGAGCGAGGAGATCGCCATCATGCCGGCGATTCCCGCGAACACGGCGGGCATCAGCTTGGGCGCATGGAACACGTCCGCGAAAATCTGCTGCACCGAGTTGATGAAGCCGAACAGCGCACCCTGCAACGCCACCTGCGCCAGCATATAGCCGCAGGCCTGGCGCGAGCGGAGCGCGGCGGCGGCGGCGCGCAGCACCGTCCTGGGATCGATCGCGCGGCGATATTCGGGGTGCAGCGTCTCGGGCAGGCGCAACGCCGTCCACGCGCACACCAGCACGCCATAGACGGCCAGCGCGCCGAACAGCCCGCGCCACGGAAAGACCAGCATGATGATCTGCCCGATCGAGGGCGCGAGCACGGGCACGGCGAGGAACACGATCAGCGCCAGGCTCATCACCCGCGCCATCTGCCGCCCGCCGTAGCAATCGCGCACCACCGAAATGGTCACCACCCGCGTCGCCGCGATCGCCACGCCCTGCAAGGCGCGGAAGGCGAGCAGCATCGCGAAGCTGGGCGACAGCGCGACGCCGAGGCTGCACAGGATATAGCCCACCATGCCGCCCAGCAGCAGCGGCCGCCGCCCGAGCCGATCCGAAAGCGGGCCATAGGCGAGCTGCGCCACGCCGAAGCCGAGCAGATAGGCGGTGACGATCCACTGCCGCTCATTCTCGTCCATGATGCCGAGCGAGCCGCCGATCGCGGGCAGCGCCGGCAGCATCGTGTCGATCGCCAGCGCCATCATCGCCATCATCGCGGCGACGAGCAGCACGAACTCGCGGAAGCCGATCCCCGCGTGCGGACCGGCCGCCGCGACGCGCGGGCTCATCTGCCTATCGGGGGTGCGGCCGTTTTTCATGGGCGGCGGCTTATGGTCCCGGCTCCTGCCGAGAGCAAGGGTTATGCTGCAAGTGCGAAATAAGAAATCCCGTCATTCCGGATGCTAGGCTTTCCCGGAAAACCGGCAGGTTTTTCGCTGGAAAGCCTTGCAGTCCGGAATCCATCGTTAGGCCGGGCGCTTGCCTCACGGTGGAATGACGGGAGATATTACCGAATCCCGTGCTTCTCCGCGAAAGCCGCCGCCGCGCCGAGGAGGCCGGGCTGGTCGTGGGTGATGAGCTTGACGGGGATTTTCGCCATGCGCGCCTCGAAGCGGCCCTTGGCGGTGTAGCGGCCGGCGAAGCCCGAAAGGGGCAGGTGATCGGCGACGCGCGCACCGACGCCTCCCCCGATCACCGTGCCGCACCAGGCGCCGTGGGCCAGCGCCAGATCGCCCGCCACCGAGCCCAGGGTCAGGCAGAAGCGATCGAGCGCGGCCGCGGCCAGCACATCGTCGCCCTTGAGCGCGGCCTTCCAGAGTTCAACGTCGTCGCCGACCGGCACGGTGCGCCCCTCGATCGCGGCGAGCGCCTCGTGGATGTTGGCGAGGCCGGGGCCGGAGACCAGCCGCTCGACCGAGACGCGGCGGTAGCGAAGCCGCAGGCGATGAAGGATCTGGTCCTCCAGATCGTCGAGCGGCGCGAAATCCATATGCCCGCCCTCCGTCTCGACCACGACGATCCGTCCGTCGTGCCGATGAAGCTGGGCGACGCCGAGGCCCGTGCCGGGGCCGACGATGCTGACTGTGCCCTCGGTTCCAAGCGGCTCGTCCGGCCCGCAGATGTGGCGCAAATCCTTGTTCCCCAGCCGGCTCACCGCATAGGCGACCGCGCCGAAATCATTGACGAGCGTGTAGCGCTCCAGGCCCAGCGCGGAAGGGATGAGGGAAGGGCGCAGAACCCAGGGCGAGTTGGTGAGCTTCAGCACCTCGCCGTCCACAGGCCCGGCGAAGGAGATGGCGCCGGCATGGGGCAAGGGCCGCCCGATCTTCTCGGCGAAGGCCGCCCAGGCGCTCCTGAGGCTCGCATAACCGTGGGTGGGAAGCGTCACCACTTCGCCGAGTTCGATGCCGTCGCCCTCGCGGATGGTCGCGATGCAGAAGCGGGCGTTGGTTCCCCCGATGTCGACGGCGACCAGCTCGGTCATTCAGAGTCTCTCCCATGATCCATCCCGCGAACGGGATAATGCCCATGACAGCGCTTGCAAGGGCGCATTGTCAGCCATTCCCGTTCCCCGAAAGAGTGGGCGCGAGAGATCGTGAACCGACGGATCAGGAGGCTTCCGCCGCCTCCCCCGGGGCGCAGGCGCGGTCGAGCAGCGTGATCTGTTCGTCCGTGAGCCTGAGCTCCATCGCGCCGAGCAGCTCGTCGACCTGCTCCACGCTGGTCGCGCTGGCGATCGGGGCGGCGACGCCGGGCTGGGCGGCGGACCAGGCGAGCGCGATCTGGGCGAGGCTCGCGCCCGTCTCTTCAGCCACCCTGTCCATTGCGGCGAGCACGCGCGGGCCTTTTCCCTGCATATAACGTTTGGCCGCCCCGCCGCGCGTCTTGCCGGCGAGATCCTCGGGGCGGCGATATTTGCCGGTCAGATAGCCGCTGGCGAGCCCGTAATAGGGCGTCATCGCGATGCCCCGCTCGACGCAGAGCGCCTGCATTCCGCCTTCATAATCGTCGCGCTCCAGGAGATTATACTGGTTCTGGAGCGCCGCATAATGCGCCGCGCCCTTCTCCTCCTGCGCATCGAGCGCGGCGGCGAGACGATCGCGGGTGAAGTTGGAAGCGCCGATCTCTCGCACCCGCCCGGCGCGGACCAGCGCATCGAACGCCTCCGCCACCGCGCCGAGATCCTGATGTGGATCGTCGGCATGGGCGAAATAGAGGTCGATATAGTCCGTGCCGAGCCGTTCGAGCGATTCCCGCGCCGCCGCGGCGATCCGGGCGGGCGCGAGCCCCTCTCCGCCGCCGCCGGGCAGCTTGCCCACCTTGGTGGCGATGAGCACGTCCTCCCGCCGCCCGCGCCGACGCAGCCATTCGCCGATCAGCGTCTCCGATTCGCCGCCTTTGTGGCCGCTCACCCAGGCCGAATAGGCATCGGCGGTGTCGATCATCCGGCCGCCGCCGGAGACGAAGGCGTCCAGCACCGCGAAGCTCGTCTCCCGATCGGCCGTCCAGCCGAACACGTTGCCGCCGAGAATCAGCGGCGGAGTCTCGATCGAACGGCCGATGCGGCGAAGCTGGGGCATGGGGCTCTCCCGGTCAGGATGACGTCATAACGGCGTGAAGCGGGGCGCGATCCGCGCTTCGCCGCTCACCAGGGTTCGTGCAGCGTGAGATGGCCCTCGCGCTTCAGCGCCTCTACCGCGAGGCGGACCTGCTGGCTGTCGCCGCGCGGCATCACCAGCACGGCGTCGCGAGTGGCGATGACGATCACATCCTTCACGCCCACCGCCGCCACCAGCGGGCCTTCGGTGCGGATCAGGCAGTTGTTGGTGTCGATCGCCACCACCTCGCCATGATGCGCGTTGCCGGAGCCGTCCTTGGCGGCGAGCGCGTGGAGCGCGTCCCAGCTTCCCACGTCCGACCAGCCCATCTCCACCGGCACGACGGCGACGCGATCGGCCTTCTCCATCACCGCATAATCGATCGAATCCGAAGGCGATCGGGCGAAAGCTTCCCTGTCCGGCCACAGCCGCAAGCCTTCGCGCCGCCCGCGCAGGATCGCCCCGCGCGCCGCCGTGGCGATCTCCGGCGCGTGGCGCTCCAGCTCCTCCAGATAGCGCCCGGCGCGGAACAGGAAGATGCCGCCGTTCCAGCTATAATGGCCGTCCTCCAGATAGGCTTGGGCGGTGCCGCGATCGGGCTTCTCGACGAAGCGCTCGACGCGGTGGACGCCGGGTGCGATCTCCTCGGCGCGGCGGATATAGCCGTAGCCCGTCTCGGGCGCGTCCGGCGTGATGCCGAAGGTGACGAGCCAGTCCCGCTCCACCGCCGGCATCGCCCGCTCGATCGCGGCGCGGAAGGCGGGCACGTCCTCGATCACATGATCGCTCGGCATCACCAGCAATATGTCCTGGCTGTCGGCGGCGACGGCGGCGAGCGCGATGGCGGGCGCGGTGTTGCGGGCGGCGGGCTCCAGGATCAGCAGGCCGCAGGGCGCATCCGCCGAGCAGAGCTGCTCCTCGATCGCATCGGCATGGGCCGCGCTCGCCACCACCATCGCGCGGGTGAAGCAGGCGTCGTCGATCGTGCGGCGCGCGGTGAGCTGGAGCATCGTCTCGCGCTGGGTGAGGGCGAGGAGCTGCTTGGGGCACCCGGTGCGCGAGAGCGGCCACAGCCGGGTTCCGGCCCCGCCGGACAGGATGACAGGGGTGATTCTCCGGCGCTCGGCCATGCAAATAGTCCTAAGCCTCTGCGAAAGCGGGCCTTCCCCGGATCGGGGAGCCACCATGTCTTAATCCTTCGCGAGAAGGAAGGTTTCCCCTCCTGAAGAGGTTCAGGGAATCTTTGTCAATTTGAGCGACACCCCCTGCGAAGCTATGAGTATGGCCCGCAGGCGGGGACGCGCGTGATACGGTTGTTCAAGCATTATGTGCCCTATGCCGTGCTGCTGCTCGGCATGATCGATCTCGTCCTGCTGCTGGTGGCCGCCGAACTGAGCTGGGATCTGCGCGCCTGGCAGATCGGCATGGGCCATGCCCCGATCGGCTCACGGCTGGGGCCGCTGCTCACCTTCGCGGGCGCGGTGGAGATCGCGATGATCGCGGTCGGCGTTTACGGCCTGGACGCGCTCCAGTCCGTGCGTTTCGCGGCGGTGCGGCTGCTGGTCGCGGTGTGCGCCGGGATGATCGGCATCTCGGTGCTTTCCTTCCTGTTCCCGGGGCTTACGTTGTGGCGCTCCAACGCGCTCTACGCCGCGCTGATTGCGCCGACCCTGCTCACGCTCGCCCGCCTGCTGCTCGGCCGCCTGCTCGGAAGCGAGGCGTTCAAGCGGCGCGTGCTGGTGCTGGGCGCGGGGCAGCGGGCGGCGCGCATCGCCGCGCTGGCGGAGAGGCCCGGCGCGCGCTTCGCCGTCTGCGGCTTCATCGGCATGAACGACGGCGCGGAAGCGGTGCCGGGCGCGATCAACCGTGAGGCAATCGAGAGCCTCGGCGATCATGTCGTGGCGCTGAAGGCGAGCGAGGTGGTGCTGGCGCTGCAGGAGCGCCGCAACGCGCTGCCGCTCCCCGATCTGCTGCGGATCAAGACCACCGGCGTTC
>DASSTK010000394.1:0-5693 GCA_035707945.1 Sphingomonas sp. | reverse complement strand
TAACTACCCCAGCCCTGCGCCCAGGGCAGGCCCGTCAGGATCAGGCCGAGCGCGAGGAACGACACCCAGACGCCGGCCGTCGCGTGCATATCCCGCCAGAAGGCGCGGCGGCCCAGCCGCAGGCGGGGATAGAGCACGCCCGCGAGGCCCCTTCGCCCGCGCGGCCACCAGAGATAAAGGCCGGTCAGGATCATCACGATCGCCCAGCAGGCGGCGGTCTCGACGAGGTAGCTGCCGAACGCGCCCGCCAGCAGCTCGCCGTGAAGATGGAAGATCAGGCGCATAGGCCGCTTCTCCTCCGTCGCCACCCGGAGCACAGCCAGCGTATGCGGATCGAGATAGACGCGCTTCTCCACGCCATGATCGGCGACGAGGATGCGCACCGCCCGATCGGAGGCTTGCGGCAGGACATATTTGCCGAGGCTCGATCCGGGGACTGCCCTCAGCGCGGCCGCCACTTCGGCGTCCGGCGAGGCGACCGGCCCGGATGTCGCGAGATGGTCGTAGGGCCGCTCCAGCCACGCCTCGATCTGCGGCCGCCAGAGATAGATGGAGCCGGTCAGCGCCAGCCACAGCACGAAGGGGATGCAGAACAGCCCGGCATAGAAATGCCAGCGCCATACCGCGTTGTACCAGCGGGTTCCGGGGGAGTGGAGGCTCATAGCGTCACCCCCGCCTCGAGCAGGAAGATGCGCTGCGGATAGGGATGGTAGACCCAGGCGCGATCGTCGGTCAGGTTGTTGACGCCGGCCGACAGGCGGAGATGTTCGCCGACTTGATAATTGACGCGCAGATCGAGCGCGAACAGCTCGGACGTGTAGCCGTAATCGTCGCCGCGATAGAGGCCGTCGAGATCGCTGTTCGGCCGGCTGGCGTAACGCAGGCCGACCGCCGCCTGGAGACGGGGCGTGACCCGGTATCGCAGGTTGCCGTTCAGCCGCCAGCGCGGGATGCGCGGGAATTGCACGCCTTGCGATGCCGGATCGGAGGGGTTCTTGGCCGTGATCGCGTCGATCCAGGCGGCGTTGGCGTCGATGTCGAGCCCGTCGAGAGGCCAGTCGCGCGTCTCGGCGATCAGCTCGAAACCAAATTGGCGGGTTAGCGCGATATTCTTGTAGCTGGAGGTCGACACGCCGTTCCGGTCGAGGCCGGTGAACTGGAAGATGGCGTTGCGGACGCGCTGGTAGAAGACGCTGCCGGTCAGCGTCGCCCGGCCCAGCGATTTGCGGACGATCAGATTGGCGTCCCGGCTCTTCTCGGGCTTCAGATCGGGATCGAAGCTGTTCGGGTTGAAGCCGCCGTCGCCGTTCAGCGAGCCCTGGAACAGCTCGCCGACGGTCGGGAAGCGGGTGGCGGCGGCGAGGCTGAGCTCGGCCGTCCAGCCGCCGCCGAAATCCCGCTTGAGAGACAGCTTCGGGCTCCAGGCGGAGGCGGCCCGGTCCGGATAATGCTGCGTCACCGGCAGACCCGCTTGCGGGCCGGACGCGGCTATGCCGGTGAGCCCGCCGTCATAGGCGCGCCAGCGATCGTAGCGCAGGCCGAGCGTCAGCCGGGTGGCGTCGTCGAGTTCGATCGCGTCCTCCGCGAAGCCGCCGATCATATTGCTGCGCCCGAAGGTGCGGCTGGCGAGCGTCGCGGCGGCGGCGCTGCGCCAATGGGCGGTCGCGAAAACGCTCTGGTCGGTTTCGTAGAGATTGGCGTCGATCCCGATCGCGATGGCGTGGCGGCCGATCGTGCGGGTGGCGAGCAGATCGGCCGTGTACCAGCCGGTCGGCCCCTGTCGAGTGAGTTGCCCGGCCCCGTCGGCAAGCCCGGCCGCATAACCGTTCGACTGATAGCTGTCCTGCCGGGCGAAGCGCAGGGTGGAGAGGTTGAGCCGCACGTCGAAACCGGCGATCGGCGCTTCGATCCGCCCGCCAGCCAGCCATTCGTCCTTGAAGGCCAGCCCCTGCCGGAAGCTGCTCGTCGGGTTCAATGTGTAGCTGTGCCCGCCGAAGCTGACGATGCCGCCGGCGCCGCCATAGAAGGGCCGCCCGGCGGCGTCGGTGAGATAGGTCCTGGGATCGAGCGTCCGCTCCTCATTCCACCAATAGGCGAACAGCAGCTCGCCGTGGACGGCCCCCTCGTCGTAGCGCAGCTCGGCGCGGGCCTGATCCTGCCGGGTGCGGATCGCTGAGTAATCGCCGATCACCGGCGTCACGATCCTGGTTCCGCCGACAGGCATCAGCGCGGGATCGACCACCGCGCCTTTGACCGGCGCGCCCGCGGCGGGATCGTCGTAGATCGCCGTCGAATAGCCGAGCTGATAAAATTGCATCGGCTGCGCCTGGTTGATGAGCCGCCGGGCCGACATCCGCAGGCCCCACGGGCTGTCCTTGCCGTGGAGCGCCACCCCGCCTTCAGCCGACCAGCCCCGGAGATCGTCGTGCGTCCTGAACTGGTCGTAGGGCTGGTAGAAGTTCCGGAGGTCGAAGAAGGCCCCGGTCCGTTCCGGCGGGCGGGTGGCGATGCTGACGACGCCGCCCATCGAATTGCCGCCGTAGCGGGCGGAATAAGGCCCATAGACGATATCGATCTGCCGCACCTCGTCGGGGCCGATCACGCCCCAGGCGGGCGGATAGCTGTACGAATTGCCGAGGAAGTTGGAGATGACGAAGCCGTCGACCATCACCAGCGTGCGGGCCGATTGCGTGCTGTGCGTGCCCCGGAATCCGGGCACGCCGTTATTGTCCCCGATATAGCGGCTGCGCACGAAGAAATCGGGCGCGTATTTCATCAGATCCTCGACATCGACGGCGTTGACGCCGGCGAACTGCTCGTCGCCGAGGCTGACGGAGAGGCCGCGCGGCTCGATCGAGATCGGCGTTTTGCGCTGCCCGACGACGAGGATGTCGGCGGGCGCGGATTGGGCGTGCGCCGACGCGGCGGAGAACGCCCCGAGCGACGCGCAGGCGAGCGCGTGGAAGCGGAAGGACATGATCGTCCCCTGACTGGAATGGAGAAGGCGCCCGTGCGCCGGGGACGCGCGGGCGGAGTCCGGTCAGACGATCGAAGGTGGGCCGGTGGCGGGCGGCGGCGGCGCGGCGAGGCCGCGGCCGATGCCGAGGGTCGGAGACAGGTCGGCGAGGAAAGCGTCAACGAAGAGGCGCGGCAGGTCGAGAATCGGCGGGGGCGGCCGGTCGAGCGCCGTGGCGAGGCTGGAGAAGGGGCAGAGCTGGTCCGGCGGCGCGGAGTTCTGGTCGCGCGGCGGGTGGTGCATGCCCTTCATGGCGGGCATATCGTCGGCAGGGACGAGCCGCATCGGGCCGGTGCCCGAGCAGAGCGTGATCCGCCAGCCTTGCGCCGTCTGCACCGGCATCCAGCCTTGCGGGATCAGGATGCGCAGGAAAAGCGCGCAGGCGATGATCGCCAGACCCAGGGCCGGCGGCATGGTTCGGCCCGTGTGGAAGACCCTCGGCATGGCGACGCGATGGCGCAAAACGTGCGGCGGCACAAGGCGAGCGCCGGTCAAGGCAACTGCCAAGATCGCTCGTCTGCAGTCCAGCGGCAATACCGGAAAAAGCGATGCATCGAGATGATGAAGACGATGAAGCCGCCGAGCCCTCATTCCCAGGCGAGGACGAACCTCTCGTTGGCGGGAACCTCGAAGTCGATCCGGTCTTTCGTCACCCTTTCCGGCTTGAGTTCGTCACCCCCGCCGGTCGCGAGCATGACGCGCGGCAACTTGCGCCGCTTGAGCCTCACCAGGCGCAGATTCGCCGTATAGTCCTGATCGCCATCGAGGCGCAGCGTGATCGCGCGTTCGCCGGTGCGCTCGCTCGTCAGGATGAAATAGTCGCAGAAGAGGCGGAACGGCGCCTCAGCGATAGTGTGGAAGGCGCGCGTGGCGAAGACGAAGGCCGCGCCGGCGCCGTAGATTTCCTGCCCGACCTGCCCGGCCGGCTGACCGTCGACATACAGATCCTCGAGCGGGAAGGAGCGCGCGCGGTCGATATGGCCGTTGCGTTGCTTCGTCGCGAGCAGCTCCTGGGGGAGCGCATCCGGATAATAGAACCAGGCCCGATCGAGCGTGTATTTGCAATATTCACTGACCAGCGCCCGCGCCGCGGGTTCGATCTCGGGTCCGCTGTCCTTGAGGAAATATTCGAAGGCGGCGAAGCTGTCGAAGCATTCGTAGATCGCCATATAGGATGAATCCTGCAAGCAGCTCGCACCGAGGAAGACGTTGTAGTTGGCGGCACCGCCGATCTCAGACTCCCACAGCACGCAATTGTGGAAGAAGCTGGCGAGATAGACGTAGCTTTGCTGGAGATAGCTTGCGTCATTGGTGATCCGCCACAGCCTCAGGCACGCTCCCGCGCCCCATGCGGTCAGATTCGCCTGGTAATTAAGATTGAAGCGCATGCCCTTGGCGGCGTCGATGCCCGCCTGCGCCTCGTGCAGGAAGCGCTCCTCGCGCGTCAGTTCATAGACCTGAAGCATGACCCAGGCGTACATGCCGCCCACGTCCGTCTGGCCGCGGCCGTCGCCCGCCGCTTCGACGATCACCGAAAAATCGGTGATCTTGTATTGGATCGGCCATTTATAATCGAAATGGTGCACGGCCTCGATGCCGAAGTCGATCGACTTGAGCAGCAATTCGCGCGCTTGCTCGTCGCCGGCGAGCGCAAGGCGGCCGAGATTCATCAGCGGGTGATACAGATACCAGGAATCGACCGCGTCGGCGTCCTTGTCGTCCCCCCACATCGGGCAGGTAGCGGCGGATCGCGCCGAGCTTCGCGTCGTAAAACTTGCCCAGCCCCTTCATGAACTCGGCCTCGAGCCCGATCGGCTCATCGCGCCAGCAGGCATAATCGTGCATCGACGCGATCAGCGAGAGCTGGACCATGCTGTCGGGATATTCGCTCGCGGTGTAAGGATGGGCATAGCGATGGCCGTAATGCTTCGTCGTCGCTTCGGGATCGGTATCGAGATCGGCGAGCGTCTTGTCCGCGCGCGCGATCCAGTCCCGCCAGGCGACCGGCGGATGATCGATCGCGGTATAGACGGCGCCGAGCATCTGGAGGAACTGGCGCGCCGATTCACATTCGTCGGGCGCGATCGAATCGCGCAGCACGAGGAAGGCGTCGGAGAGCGTGATGCCCTCCCCGCCGGCAGAGGATCGACCGGCGGCCTCGGGCTTTGCGGCGGCGAGGGCAGCAGATAGCCGAGTTCGGGCCATTCGCCGCCGACCGCGCCGTCCGGCCTGGCGCCGGTCGCGCGGAAATAGTCGTTGAGCGCCGTCAGGTTCTGAAAGTAGAGGATGTTGCCGAACGCCGGCTCGTCGATGTGGAAATAGAGAAAGCCGCCGTTGAGCCCTCGCTGCGCCGCCTCGACCCGGCCCTCGGCGGCGACCGGATCGTCCTTCTCGCCCAGCGGATAGATGTCGCGCGGAGAAAAGGGCATGAGCAGCGGCGCCGAGGGCGTCAACCGCACCGTCGCGCGCAGCATGTGAATGTCATAGCCGTAGGTTCTGAGGCTGATCTCATGCTCGCCGAGCACGCTGGTCACGATCAGCCGAAAGTCTTCGTCGGGCGCGGTGGAGCATGTCCGACACTTCAGCCCATCGCCCGGCGCATAAGCCAGGCGCATCGCGACGCCCCCTCGCCCTGGCCTGCGCACCAAAGCCCAGACCGAGTCCGAAGCGCTCGCCA
>DASSTK010000393.1:0-7116 GCA_035707945.1 Sphingomonas sp. | reverse complement strand
GTCGGCTGGGTGGTCGATCCCTGCGCGGCGGGCGCGGCGATGGCCAATGCCTGCGCCAAGACCGCCGACGGCCGCCAGGGCTACACCCCCCACGCCCGCGACGAGATGGACAGCCTGATCGGCAAGGTGACGGGGTAGTCCCTCGCCCGATAGCGAACTCACGCTGCGCTCGCTCGCCCTCACCCCGCCCCTCTCCCCGCCGGGGGAGAGGGAGTTATTTGTTTAAGGGACAGGCCAGCATCGCGGCGTCGATCGCGCTGGCGGCGCCGCGCAGACGGTAGCCGTCCGCGAAGGGAGCGCCGCCCACCGAGACGGCCGAGACGCTCATCGAGCTCGCCGACCGCATCGTCGCGACGATCAGCGCGTCCTCGCGCCGGTCGCGCGCCCAGGCGTCGCGACCCTTGGCCGTCAGCGCGAAGCTGCGGTCGTCGATGGTGAGGGTGACGGGCGAGCCCGGCCCCGCCGGAAGGCTGAGCCGGAAGGAGACCTGCGCCCGCACCCGCCGCGCGGGCCAGCTCGTCACCGCCGCATAGGCCCCGCGCGAAGCGGCGCGGGTGCCGGGCGGCGGCTCGGCTACGGCGAAGCAGCGGACCGGCGCGGAGTCTTCGCGGAACGCCCCCCAATCCCCGAACACGGCGATCGCATGGCGCGCCGCCTGGGCCGGGCCGGCAATGAACCCCAACGCAATCGCAGCACGACCCGCCGCACGCAGGAGACGACACCTGATTCCTTTCCTGTCCGTAACGATTTCCCCCTCCGTCTGTTGCATGAAAGCCACAAAATATCCCGTTTATCCGCGGTTCATGCAACATCCTCCAGAGCCGCGCGCTTCCCACGCCATACACCCGGCGACGGGAGTAGTTTCGAAGGAGGATTTCATGCGTCGCGTTGCATACACCGCCATCCTGGCGATTCCTTTCGCTCTTGCAGCAGCAGCGCCGGCCGCCGCCCAGACCGCGCCGTTCACCGGCGCGCATGTCGACGGCATCATCGGCTGGGATCGGCTCCAGAACAACGGCCATAATGACGACATCATGTACGGCCTCAACGCCGGCTATGATTTCGGCACGCGCAGCGGCACGATCTTCGGCGTCGAGGCGGAGATCGCCGATTCCAACAACAAGAGCTGCTACGGCGCCGAGACCGTGGCCGATCCGCGCGTCTGCGCCAAGGCCGCGCGCGACATCTATGTCGGCGGTCGCATCGGCAAGGTGATCACCCCGCGCACGATGATCTACGCCAAGGCGGGCTACACCAACGCCCGCGTCAAGCTGACCAGCGATGACGGCACGGGCCAGACGACGCTCGGCCACAGCGATCTGGACGGCATCCGCCTGGGCGTCGGCGCGGAATATGCGCTGAGCCCCAACAGCTTCGTCAAGGCCGAGTATCGCTACTCGAACTATGAGAAGGGCTTCAGCCGCAACCAGCTCCTGACGGGCATCGGCTTCCGCTTCTGACGATAGCGAAGCCAAACAGGAGGGGCCGGCGCCGGAAAGGGCGTCGGCCCCTTTCTTATGGCTGGCGGCGCGCGTTCGCCACGCTATAACCGGGCTCCGAGCAGCTTGGGGTAATGGGGTTCAGATGAAAGCGACGATCGAGCGGGCCACGCTTCTCAAGGGCCTGAGCCACGTCCAGTCGGTGGTGGAGCGCAGGAACACGATTCCGATCCTCTCCAACGTGCTGATCGAGGCGAGCGCCGACGGCGGCCTGAAGCTGATGGCGACCGATCTCGATCTCCAGATCGTCGAGACGGTGGAGGCGGCGGTCGACGAGGCGGGCGCGACCACGGTTTCCGCCCACACCCTGTTCGATATCGCGCGCAAGCTGCCCGAAGGCGCTCAGGTGCAGCTCTCGGCGGCGGACGGCAAGATGCTGGTGACGGCGGGCCGCGCGCGCTTCAACCTCGCCACCCTGCCGCGCGACGATTTCCCGGTGATCGCCGAGGGCGAGCTGCCGACGAAGTTCGAGCTTCCCGCCGCCACGCTCCGCCAGATCATCGACAAGACGCGCTTCGCCATCTCCACCGAGGAGACGCGCTATTATCTGAACGGCATCTATGTTCACGCCGCCGAGGACGGGCCGGAAGGGCCGGTGCTGAAAGCCGCCGCCACCGACGGCCATCGCCTCGCCCGCGTGACGGTGCCGCAGCCGCAGGGAGCGGGCGGCATGCCCGGCGTCATCATCCCCCGGAAGGCGGTGGGCGAGCTGCGCAAGCTGCTCGACGAGGTGGACGGATCGGTCGAGGTGTCGCTCTCCGCCAGCAAGATCCGCTTCGGGTTGGGCAGCGCGATCCTCACCTCCAAGCTGATCGACGGCACCTTCCCCGATTATTCGCGCGTCATCCCGACCGGGAACGACAAGCTGCTCAAGATCGATCCCAAAAGCTTCATGGAGGGTGTCGATCGCGTCGCCACCATCGCCTCGGAAAAGACGCGCGCGGTGAAGATGAGCCTCGATCGCGATCGCATCGTGCTCTCGGTCACGTCGCCGGAAAACGGGACGGCGGCCGAGGAAGTGCCGGGCGACTATGCGGCGATGGCCTTCGATATCGGCTTCAACGCCCGCTATCTGATGGACATCCTCGCCCAGATCGAGAGCGACGAAGTGGAAGTCCACCTCGCCGACGCCGCCGCCCCGACGCTGATCCGCGAAAACGACAAGGCCCCCGCGCTCTACGTGCTGATGCCGATGCGGGTGTGAGCGGCCTCGATACCGAACCGGCTTCGGAATCCCGCCGCGCCGATCGGCGTGACGATCAGCGCGCGGGAATCGGAGCGGCGGCGGAGCCAGCCTAGCGCCAGGCCGCGATCGAGGATCGCCGCGCCGAGCGCGCCCGCCACGTGCGGACGGCGCTCGCTCCAGTCGAGGCAGGGGCGGCAGAAACGGCGTTTGGCGGTCCGCAGGGCCGGCACATCGACGCCCCACTCCGCGAGGGCCTTGGCTCCGGCCGCGCTCAGCCCGTCATCGCCTCCCTCGAGATCGACCCAGCCGCGCGCCGTCAGCGCATCGGCGAGATCGACCGCCAGCCGGCCCGCCAAATGATCGTAGCAGCTCCGCGCGGCGCGCAGCGCGGCGTCGGCGGGGCCGGTGCGGATCGGGCGCGGGGCGGCGCGCTCGCCTGCCACATGCATGCTCTCCAGCATCGCCGCGACATCGGCCGAGGCGAGGCGGTGATAGCGGCGCCGTCCCTGCCGCTCCACCCGGATCAGCCCCGCCGCCGCCAGACGGGCGAGATGCCCACTGGCCGTCTGCGGAGCGACGCCCGCGCAGGCCGCAAGCTCCCCGGCGGAAAGAGCGCGCCCGTCGAGCAGCGCCGTCAGCATCGCCGCGCGCGCCGGATCGCCGACCAGCGCTCCGATCTCCGCCACCCGCGCTATGCTCACCATCGGCCCGCCTCCTCGTACACCGGAACGGCTTAGCCGATTCCGCGGAAGCATATTTCGGCGAATGCCGTAGCAAGGGAAGCGGCGCGCGGCAGGGGCCGTTCCTCCGCCCGGTCCTCAGTGCAGCCCGAACAGGGCCGCCAGCCCGAGGAAGGAGAAGAAGCCCATGCAGTCGGTCATGGTCGTGACGAACACGGTGGAGGTGACGGCGGGATCGATCCGCACCTTTTCCAGCCCGATCGGGATCAGCACGCCGGACAGCCCCGCGTTCAGGCTGTTGATCAGCATCGCCAGGAACAGGACGAGGCTCAGCCCCCAGTCATGATAGATGAGCTGGCAGCCGATCGCCATCAGCACGCCCAGGCCGATCCCGTTGGCGGACGCGATCCACCATTCGCGCAGGATCATCCGCCAGGTGTTCGATGAGGTGAGCTGGTTGGTGGCGAGCGCGCGCACCGTCACCGCCATCGTCTGTGTCGCGGCGTTGCCGCCCATGCCGGCGACGATCGGCATCAGCACCGCCAGCGTCACCAGCCGCGAGATGGTGCCCTGGAACGCCGCCACCACCGCCGCCGCGAGGACCGCGGTGAACAGGTTGATGAGCAGCCAGCCCATGCGCGTGCGGATGGTGGAGGGGAGCGGCTGGTTGATGTCGCCGCCGCCCGCCAGCGACATGGCGAGGATATCCTCGCCCGCCTCCTGCTGGATGATGTGGACGATATCGTCCACCGTGATCATGCCGACCAGCCGCCCCGCGCCGTCCACCACGGCGGCCGAGATCAGCGCATATTTCTGGAAACGGAGCGCCACCTCCTCCTGATCCATGTCGACCGGGATCAGCGTCTGCTCGCGCTGCATCACGTCGGCGAGCGCGACGGCGCGCGGCGTGCGCAATATCCAGGAGAGCTTGCAGGTGCCGACCGGGTGATGCGCCGCGTCGACGACTAAAATCTCCCAGAAATCGGTGGTGAGATCCTCGTTGCCGCGCAGATAGTCGATCACGTCGCCCACCCGCCAATGCTCGGGCACCGCGACCAGATCGCGCTGCATGAGGCGCCCGGCGGATTCCTCGGGATAGCTCAGCGCCTCCTCGATCGCGGCGCGGTCGTCGGGATCGAGCGCGCGCAGCACCTCGCGCTGCTCGTCGGCGTCCAGATCCTCGATGATCGCCACCGCGTCGTCGGTGGGAAGCTCGGTGGCGAGGGCTGCGACCTGATGCGGCTCGAGCGCGTCGAACAGCTCGTCGCGCACCCAGTCGTTCATCTCGGCGAACACCTCGCCGTCGAGCAGCTCGGCGAGAGCGGTGGCGAGCGCGGCGCGCTGGTCGGCGGGCGCGAGCTCGAACAGATCGGCGATGTCGGCGGGGTGAAGCGGGCGGACCAGCGCGCGCGCGCCCTCGGCGTCGCCCGCCTCGACGCGCTCGATCACCGCGTCGACGAAATCGGGGGTGAGCCGGTTCTCCTCGTCGTGGGAAGGCTCGGGCGGCGATGCCTCGTTTTCGTCCTCGGGGGCGGGGGCGGTTTCGAGGTCAGCGTCGCTGTCGATCATCGGCCGCCTCCGTACGCCTGAATGCTTGCCGCTCCTCTAGGCCGCCGCCCGCGCCTTGTCAGCCGCCGAATATGTTTCGGCTCAGCCTTGCATCGCCTCCAGTTCCAGCCCCCGCGTCTCGCGCACCATATGGATCACGAACAGGATCGAGACGGCCGCGAAGAAGGCGTAGAGCCCGTACGCCCCGGTCAGCCCGACATGCTTCAGCAGGATCGGGAAGGTCATCGTGATGGCGAAATTGGCGGTCCACTGGAACAGGCCGCTCACCGCCAGCCCCGATCCGCGGATCTGGTTGGGGAACATCTCGCCCAGCATCACCCACATCACCGGGCCCCAGGAGAAGTTGAACAGCGCGGAATAGAGGATCGCGCTGATCAGCGCCGTCAGCCCCATGCCGTGCGAAAGCGCGAGGTTGCCGTCCGCGCCGATATGGCCGGTCGAAAAAGCGCCGGCGACGATGGCCAGCGCGATCGTCATGCCGATCGAGCCGATCAGCAGCAGCGGCTTGCGGCCGATCCTGTCGATCAGCCCGATCGCGATCAGGCAAGAGATGATCGAGACCGCGCCGGTGAGGATGTTGATCTTGAGCGAATCCGCCTCTGTGAAGCCCACCGCCTGCCACAGCACCGCGCCGTAATAGAAGACCACGTTGATGCCGACGAGTTGCTGGAGAACGGCGAGCCCGATGCCGACCCAGACGATGCGGCGGATGCGGCCCGTGCTTTTGTCGATCAGATCGGAAAAGCGCGGGCGGTGATCGCGGCTCAAGGAGGACTCGATTTCGGCGATCTTGTCCCGCGCCGCCTCCGGCCCGAGCAGGCGCGCCAGCACCGCCTCGGCCTTCTCGCCGCGCCCCTTGGAAACCAGGAAGCGCGGGCTTTCCGGGATGGTGAGCAGCGAGAGGAAGAAGATGGCGGACGGGATGGTCTGCATCCAGAACATCCAGCGCCAGGCGTCGTATCCCAGCCAGAAGGGCGAGGTGGATGCCCCGGCGGCGGCGGCGACCAGATAGTTGGAAACGAACGCGCCGGTCAGCCCGATGATGATCATGATCTGCTGGAGGCTGGAGAGCCGTCCGCGGATCGCCGCCGGCGTCACCTCCGAGATATAGGCGGGGGAAAGCACGCTCGCCGCGCCCACCGCGAGACCGCCGACGATGCGCGCGACGACGAACATCGCCGAGCTGGTCGACGCGCCCGCGCCGAGCGCGGAAGCGATGAACAGCAGCGAGGAGATGATGAGGATGGTGCGCCGCCCATAGACGTCCGCCAGCCGCCCCGCTGCGAACGCGCCCGCCGCGCAGCCCAGCAGCACCGAGGCGACGTTGAAGCCGGTGCCGACGCTGGAGGCGTGGAACGCCTGCTTCAGCCCCTCGACCGCGCCGTTGATAACGCCGCTGTCAAACCCGAACAGAAAGCCGCCGATCGTGGCGACGCCGCTGATCAGGGCGACGAAACCCGTCGCGTGCGTGGCGCTGGCCCGCATCAGCCCCTCCCTCTCTCCAGCGGCGCTCCTTAACGGCGCCCGCATCTGCCTGTGCTAATGGGGAGCCGCGCCCCCCGGAAGCCCCAATCCACTGAAAGGGAGTGATGACGTCGAAGGAGCGTACATCCCGTCATGCCGGGCTCGTCCGGCATCCACCGTGCCACATAACCAGCGGTCGATCGGTTCGCGATCCCGGTGGACCCCGGAACAAGTCCGGGGTGACGGGAATGTTCGCAAGGATTTCGCCTCAGGAGCGACGACGCAAAAAGATATCGGCTCAAGAAAGCCTCACCCACTCGGCTACGCGATCGAGCGGCACCGAATCCTGCTTGCCGGTTTCCAACCGCTTGACCGCCGCCTCGCCCCGCGCAAGCTCGTCATCCCCAAGGATCACGGCAAAGCGCGCGCCGGCCGCGTCCGCCTTCTGCATCCGCCGCTTCATATTACCCTTGTACGCCATGTCGCAGGCAAGCTCCGCACGGCGCAGATCGACGATGAGGCCTATCGCCGCCGCCTCAGCCGCCGCGCCCATCGGGATCACCGCCACGTCGATCGCTTCCACCGCAGGTGCCTCGATCAGCATCGCCAGCCGCTCGATCCCCGCCGCCCAGCCGACCGCGGGCGTGTGCGGGCCGCCGAGCGCCTCGATCAACCCGTCATAGCGCCCGCCCGCCAGCACCGTACCCTGCGCGCCGAG
>DASSTK010000392.1:0-3988 GCA_035707945.1 Sphingomonas sp. | reverse complement strand
CGAGCAGGGTGCCGTGCAAGCTCCAGCCCTTCCAGCCCGCCAGCGTCTCCAGATCGATATCGGCCTGGAGCTTGATCTGGTGGGCGTAATCAACGCCCTGCCGCTGCCCGCCGGAGGCGACATCGGCGATCTCGGCGAGATAGGAGGGCGTCAGGTCGATCCCCTTGCCCTTGAGCCCCGAGATCCAATCCCCCAGCGCATGTTCCTTGGGCGCGGCATCGCCCGATCGGATTGCCGCCTGCTGCGCCTTGGCGACCGAGGACTGGCCACCATCCCCGCTTTGCGCCCAGGCCGGCGCGGTGGCGAACAACGCCGCCGTCGCCGCATAGGCCGCAAAACGCATTGCGCTTCAGCCCCGCGGCAGCGCGTAGGCGATCAGATAGTCGCCGGTCCGGGTGCCGAGGCCGCTATGGCCGCCGGCGGCGATCACGACATATTGCCGCCCATTCACCGTATAGGACATCGGCGTCGCCTGCCCTCCCGCCGGCAAACGATCGCGCCACAGCACCTTGCCCGTATTCTCGTCGATCGCGCGGATGAAATCGTCCGCGGTGGCACCGATGAAGATCAGGCCACCCGCCGTCACCATATTGCCGCCGATATTGAAGATGCCGGTCTTGAGTGGCAGATTGTTGTGCCAGCCGCCGAAGCCGGTGTCGCGCGTGGTGCCGAGCGGGCGCTGCCAGACGATCTTGCGGGTGGTGAGGTCGATCGCGGTCAGCGTTCCCCACGGCGGCGGGTTGCAGGGCACCCCGATCGGGTTCAGCCAGGGATGGACCATGCCGACATAGGGCGTGCCATATTGCGGCGCGATGCCCGGCTTGATCTTGGGCTCCTTGCCCTGCCCGTTCCACGGCGGCACCGCGCCCGATTTCACATAAGGGCCGCGCGGCGCCAATTTGATCCGGAAGGGGATATAGTTGGCGTTGGCGATCAGCAGCTTGCGCTCCGGATCGATCGTCGCGCCGTGCCAGTCGATCACGCCGTCGAAGGCCGGATAGACGATCGTGGTCTTGAGCTGCGGCGGGGTGAACTGACCCTCATAGGCCGCATCGCGGAACTGGATGCGGCAGATGAGCTGATCGAGCGGGGTCGCGCCCCACATATGGCTTTCGGTGAGGTCCGCCGGCGCGAGCGAGGGCATGCCGACCGAATAAGGCTGGGTGGGCGAAAGCCGCTCGCCCGGCACGCCGTTCTGCGGCACGCGCTTCTCCTGCACGGCGGCAATCGGGCGTCCGGTGCGGCGATCGAGCATGAAGAACTCGCCGCGCTTGGTGCTCTGCACCAGCGCGGGAACGGTGCCGCCTGCCCTGGGAAGGTCGACCAGCGACGGGCCGACCGGCAGGTCCATGTCCCACACATCGTGATGCGTCGTTTGGAAATGCCAGCGCGGGGCGCCGGTGGTGATGTCCAGCGCCACGATCGAGCTGCTATAGGCGTCGTCGAACGGCCGGCGGTTGCCGCCATAATAATCCGGCGTCGCGTTGCCGAGCGGCAGATAGACCATGTTGAGCGCCGGATCGGCGGTATAGACGCCCCAGGCGTTGGGCGTGCCGCGCGTCAGCACGTCGCCCTTGTCGGGATGGACGACCTGCTTGGGGCTGCCGAGGTCCCATGCCCAGATCAGCTTGCCGGTGATCGGATCGAAGGCGCGCACCGCGCCCGAGGGCTCATTCTCCGCCTGGTTGTCGTAGATCCAGCCGCCCAGGATCATGCGATCGTGGATCACCAGCGGCGGCGAGGTGACGAAATGGAATCCCGGCGCGACATGGCCGAGATATTGCTTCAATGAGATGAAGCCGTGATCCCCGAAATCCTGACAGGGTTGCCCGGTATCGGCGTTGAGCGCCATCATGCGCGCATCGAGCACCGGGGCGAGGATGCGGCGCGGGCAACTCGCCGATTTGCCCGGAGGGGCCTGGTAATAGGCGACGCCGCGGCAGGCGAGATAGACGTCCGGATCGGTGTTGGCGTGCGGATCGAACTTCCATTTGATCTTGCCGGTTGCCGCGTCGATCGCCTCCACCCAGCTATGCCCGGTGCAGACGTAGAGCGTGTCGCCGACCTTGATCGGCGTGTTCTCGAAGTTGAACTCGTGGCCGGCGTCGGTGCCGCCCTTGTCCTCGCCGGGGCGCATGTGATCGCCGGTCTGAATCTTCCAGGCGACCTGGAGCTTGTCGACATTGGCGGGCGTGATCTGGGCGAGCGGCGAGAAGCGATCCCCCTTGGCGGTGCGGCCGTAATACCACCATTCGCCCGCCGGCACGCTCGCGTCCGCCGCGCCCGGCATCCGCGCCGCCGTCGCCGTGCCATAGATGCCGACCGGCTGACAGAAGCCGATCACCAGCACGACGATCCCGATCACGGCGGTGGCGGCCGGCGCGATCCAGGCGAGCCGCCTGCGCGGCGCGGTCCGCCCCTCGTCGACGGTGGAGACCAGCCCGCGCCGCACCCAGGGCAGCAGCAGCCAGAGCGCGAGGATGATGGGCGCGAACAGCCGGGGCTCGAGTTCCCAGCCCACCAGCCCCACCTCGCCCAATGCCCAGAGGATGGTGCCGAGCAGGACCAGGCCGTAAAGCCACAGCGCCTCCGCCCGGCCCAGGAGCAGCAGTCCGCCGGTCAAGGCGATGCCGATCCCGGCGATCAGATAGTAAGGCGAGCCTCCCAGCGCGATCAGCCATATGCCGCCGACAATGAGCGCCAGGCCGATCAGGAGAAAAATGGCGCCCGTGATGTAAGGACGGCGGCGGAACGGCTGAGCCATGCGGCAGCTCCCTTGCTGCCCCCCGGACCCGGAAACACATGCGCGCCGCTTAGGTTTCGTCCTTCGGGATGAATGTCAGCCGGCAGGCGCGATCTCGACCACGTTCATCATCGAGTCCCACGCCGGTTGGGGCAGCAGCAGGCGCCAGCTTTTGGCCCCGATGCGCTGGAGCGCGCCCACCATATCGCGATCGGGGTCGCGGCCGTAGCGGATCGCGGCGCGTTCGTCGCCCAGCACCATGACGCCCAGGAACACCTGACGCGAGGGCGTATCGGGGTAGAGCTTGCCGATGGGCCGCTGCGCGCCGCCGATCCAGCGCAGCCGTTCCAGCTTGCCCGCCTTGCTCACCTGGCAGTCATGCGGCGGGTTGACCACGAAATCGTCGGTGGAGGGCGGCTTGGCCCCGATCCGAATCGTGCGGCAGCGATAGTCGCCCGGCGGCAGCGCGGCGTTCTCGAGCGCGGCGTCGGGATTGAGCAGCGCCCCCTCCTTCGCGATCGCGGCGTCATGCCCACTGGCCCGCGCCTTGGCGAGCGCCGCGACCATCGCGCTGCGCCAATCCCGCAGGCGGACATGATCCTCGTCGGTGACGATTTCCTGCCAGGCCGGAGCCGCTGCCGCAGCGCTCGCGGCGCTGCCAGGCGGGCAGGTCGCGCGATCGGACGCGCAGCCGCACAGCGCCGCCAGCAGGGACAGAGAAATCGCGGCGGGAATCGCGGCGCGCGCGGGCGTATGCATCAACATGCGGGGCTAGATAACCACGGCGCGAGCCTCGCCGCAATCGGGCGCGGTCAGGCCGCCGTCCAGCCGCCGTCCACGGACCAGTTCGCCCCCGTCACCTGCGCCGCCTCGTCCCGGCACAGGAACAGCGCGACGGCCGCCACCTGCTCGGGCGTGACGAACTGCTTGGTGGGCTGGCCGGCGAGCATGACGTCGTTCACCACCTGATCGCGCGTCATTCCCCGCGCCTTCATCGTATCGGGGATCTGCGCCTCGACCAGCGGCGTCCAGACATAGCCGGGCGAGATGCAGTTGACGGTGATGCCGTCTTTCGCGACCTCCAGCGCCGCCGTCTTGGTCAATCCCGCGAGTCCGTGCTTGGCCGCCACATAGGCCGATTTGAAGGGCGAGGCGACGAGCGAATGGGCGGATGCGGTGGAGATCACCCGCCCCCATCCCTTCGCCTTCATGTGCGGAATGGCAGCGCGCATCAGGTGGAAGGCC
>DASSTK010000391.1:0-5389 GCA_035707945.1 Sphingomonas sp. | reverse complement strand
CCGCGGCCTTCACCTCGGCCTGGGTGCCGGTGAGCCCGACCAGTTCGGGCCCGAAGGCGGCGGTATATTGCCTGAGCACCGCCGGCGTATCGCGCGCCGGATCGATGGTGACGAAGATCGGCGTGAGCTTCGCCGCGCGCTTCGGATATTTGGCGGCGAAGGCGTGATAGCCCGCCATCAGCTTCTGGAGATCGGTGGGGCACACGTCCGGGCAGAAGCTGTAGCCGAAATACATGGTGCGATAACGCCCGGCATAGTCCTTCTGGGTCATGGTCCGGCCGTTCTCGTCGACCAGTGTGAACGGCCCACCCAACGAGGAGCCCGCCAGCGGCGCGCGCGGCGCCGCCTTCTGGCAACCCGCCAGCGTGAGCGGCGCGAGCGCCGATAAAGCGAGCGCGGCGGCGAATCTCAGGCGCATGTTCATGGCTCCGCCAGCCTTGCGTCGCTAGCATCGCGGATGCAAGGACGGGGTGCGCACCAAGCGAGTGGAGGCGAAGATGCGGGGCTTTGACGCGAAGGGTTGGCTGGGATTGCTGCTGGGAGCGATGCTCCTGGGCGCGGCCGCGCCGGCGGCGGCGCAGTCCTTCGCGTCCGACGGCTATAATTTCATCAAGGCGGTGAAGGATCGCGACGGCGCGAAGGCGCAGGCGCTGCTGGAGAAGCCGGGCTCGACCGTCATCAGCGCACGCGACGATTCGACCGGCGAGACCGCGCTTCACATCGCCACCAAACGGCGGGACGGCACCTGGATGCGCTATCTCATGGGCAAGGGCGCCGATCTCAACGCGCGCGACGAACAGGGGCGCACCCCGCTCGCGGATGCGGCGCTGATCGGCTACACCGACGGCGCGCAGCTTCTGATCGACTATGGCGCCGCGGTCGACCTCGCGGACAATCGCGGCGAGACACCGCTGACGCTCGCGGTGCAGGGCCACGATCTCGCCACCGTCCGCGCGCTGGTGAAGGCCGGGGCCGATCCCAAGATCACCGATAATGTCACCGGCATGTCGGCGCTCGACTACGCCAGGCGCGATCCGCGCTCGAAACAAATCCTCCAGATACTCGAAACCGCCAAGCCCACCGTCCACCGCCAGATCGCCGGCCCCTCACCACAGTAAGCCGAGACGCTTCTCCTCTCCGTTTGGAGGGCTCAGGGAGAGAGGGTGGTCTTTCCTCTTCAACCTACCCCCTCCAGCCCTGCGTCGAGACCGCCGAGCAGGCGACGAGCGGCGCGGCGGGCGAAGCGGAGCGTCTCGGCCTTGCGGCGGGCGGCGGCGAGCGGTCGGAGCGGAGCTTCGCGCACGATCGCCGCGTCATAGCGATCCGCGACGATCAGCCCCGCAATCTCCGGCCCGTGCGTCTCCCGATCGAAGAGAGCAAGATCGAAGCCGGGCGGCACGGCCCAGTAGAAGCGATCGCAATAGAGCAGGTAATCCGGCCACTTGCCGTCACCGAGCAGATCGGCGCGCGAAACCTTGATCTCCACGATCACGATCTCGCCCTTGCCGCCCAGCGCCATAAGGTCCGCGCGGCGGCCGTTGGAAAGCGGCGCCTCACACAAGGTCATGCGATCCTGCCGGAAGAACAGCCGCGACACGCCGCGCGCGACGTCAATCGCCGCCGGCGGAGCGTCGGCGAGGCAGGGCTCGGCTTCGAAGGGATTCGCCATGCCGCCTGACTAGAACATCAGGCGAACAATGGCAAAGCGCGGATCAGCGCAGGAAAATGTGATGGCCGATCGAGGCGACGCGGAGCTTGCCCCAGCCGGGCGAGACGCGGCGCGCGTGGAAGAACAGCGCCTCGGGCGCGACCTGCTTCCACAGGCCATGCTCGGCAATGACCGCAATGGCCACCGCGCGCCGCCACGCCGACGAGCTGTGCGGGGCCTCGGGAATGTCGCCGTGGTGGACGAAGGAGAATTGACTGGGCTGGCGCACCACGCCGCAGATCGAATCGGGGAAGCGATCGGACTTTGTGCGGTTGATGATCGTCTGCGCGACAGCAAGCTGGCCTTCGAGCGGCTCGCCCTTGCTCTCGTAATAGACGCTGGTGGCCAGGCAATCGGTCTGATCGTCGCCGGCATCGGCGGATTCGTGATCGGCGACGAGATCCGCGAGCGAGGTCGGCTGGGCGCTGTCGTCTTCAGCGGCGACGGTCTGGTCGGAGGGGGAACCCTGATTGCCGCCCTGCGTTGAAAAGTCGGGCTTGCGCGCCTCGAGCGTGTGGACATCCACCGCGAGGAGCGGACCCGTGACGGCGGCGAGCATCGCGGTAGCGGTGCTGGCGGGCGCTTCCGATGCGAAGGAAGGCGCCGAAATGGTGGCCGCACCGGCCAGGCAAAGAAAAGCCGTCGCCGAAAGGGCGAGACGCGACAATCTGGACATTATGATCCGCAAACATGCGGTGGACCCAGCCCCGACCCCCCAAAAACACTGGGTTGGGCGATGATCCCCCGACTACGGGAGCCACGAAAAACAGGCGCGGCCGCCGTTACGCTCTTTGTGGGAACGGCCATGCCCATGTTGCACCGCAACAGTCAATCGTCGCTGATCATTCCAGCGGCGAACTGTTCGACTCCTGCGGTGTCCAGTTCCACCACCCAAAGATCGTCATCGCTCCGTCGCCTGCGCTCGATATAGGCTTCCGCCTCCGCGCGGTCGGCGATCGGCTCCGGGCCGGTGGGTCGCCAGCGATAGATTCCGTCCATATCCAGCGCCCGAGCCAGCAGAAGGGAAGGATTTCCGCGATCGCAGAGCAACAGCAGGATCGCGCCCGCGTCCGCGTCTCCCCGCGCCAGCACCGCGCCCGAGCCGCCCAGCGCGTTCACCCGTCGCAACAGCGCCGAAACCTCGATCCGACTGGCGAGTCGCGGCGGGCTCATGCCGGGGCGTAACCGGGCAGGGAGGAAAGCGGGATATGCGATCGCATGAAGGTGCCGGTGCCGCGCGCCACCTCCTCGCCGCTCGAATCGATCAGCTTCGCGTCGGCCACCAGCACGCGCCGCCGCCCGCTCACCCATCGCCCTTCCGCGACGACCGGCCCGCCCCGGATCGGGCGGGTCAGCAGAAGGTTGAAGGCGGTGGTGAGCACGAAGCGATCGGTGATAAGGCTGTTCGCCGCGTAAAAAGCGGCGTCGTCCAGCATCTTGAAATAGATGGTGCCGTGCGCGGCGGCGGCGGCGTGATGGACCCGCTCATCCACCTCGAAGCGGATGCGCGACACCCCCGCCTCCAGGATTTCGAGGCGCGAGGGGAAGAGCCGGTTGATCGGCGCGGCGGCATAGAGCGACTCGAGCGCCCGAAAGTGCGCCTGCTCGCCGGCGGGCGATTCGTCGTTGCTCACGCCGCGTCGCGCGATTCGCCGCTCAGGAACAGCGCGTAGAGCGCGTCGGCCGAGCCCGCGCCGCGCAGCTTGGCGACAAAGGCGCGGTCGCGCATCCGCCGGCTCACCCGCGCGAGCGTCTTGAGATGATCGACCCCGGCGTCCGGCGGCGAGAGCAGCAGGAACACGAGATCGACCGGCATGCCGTCGATCGCCTGAAACTCGATCGGTTCGGCCAATGTGGCGAACAGCCCCACCACCCGCTCCAGCCCTTCGATCTTGCCGTGCGGGATGGCGATGCCGCCGCCGAAGCCGGTGGAGCGCAGCCGCTCGCGCTCGGCGATGCGTTCGGCGACTCCTTTGGCCGAAAGGCCGTGAAGCGCCGCCGCCTTCGCAGAGAGCGTCTGGAACAACGCTTTCTTCGAGGCCGCCGCCACATCGTGGAAAACGGTCTCGGGAAGCAGGATATCGCTGAAGTCGTCCATGTCCTTGCCGCGATAACGCTCGATCAGGCCGCGCGGTTCGGTTCGACCCAGCCGATCGTCCCGTCATCGCGGCGATAGACCATGTTGAACGCGCCGCTGCCCGCATTCTTGAACAGAAGCGCGTTGGTGTTGCGCAGATCGAGCATCATCACCGCGTCCGATACGCTCGTCTCGGGGATATCGACGCGGGTTTCGGCGATCACCAGCGGATGCTCGCGAACCTCCTCCTCGTCGCCGGCCTCGAAGACGGTGTAGCCCGCATTGTCGATGAAGATCGTGCCGTCCGTCTCAGGCACCTGCGCGCCGCCCTTGTCGCGCAGCCGCCGCATATAGCGGCGAAGCTGCTTTTCGATCTTGCCCGCCGCTTCGTCGAAGGCGGGATGCGCTTCCTGCGCGGCGCCGAACGCCTTGAGGATCACGCCCTGCATGACGTGCGCGACGATATCGCATCGGAATCCATGATCGTGCGGCCCCGTGCCGAAGGTGACGGTGGCGGAAAGCGCGCGCGCGAAATATTTATCGGCGATCGCCTCCAGCCGATCCTCGACATGCGCGCGAAGGGCCTCGCCGGTATCCACCTGATGGCCGGAAACGCGGATATCCATGTCGTCGATCTCCTTCTTGCTCGACAGGCCGGGCGAGCTAGGGATGCCCGCGCCGCTCGTCAATCCGGGCCGAACGCGGCCCAGACGGGATTATTCAACGTCGCGACGAACGCCTGGTGCCGCGCCAGCTCGTCGACGCTTGGGGCATGAAGCCGAGGAGCCCGAATCGGGCGGTTGGCGGACGTCGGAACCAGGGTGACGAGGATCGGCGTCGAATCGGCCGCCTCCGCCGCCTGGCCCAGCGACAGGCCGATCTGCCGTCCGCCGGTCAGCTCGACATAAAGCTGGGCGAGGAGCTGCGCGTCGAGCAAAGCGCCGTGCTTGACCCGGTGGCTGCGATCGATGCCGTAGCGGGTGCAGAGCGCATCGAGGCTGTGCTTGGCGCCGGGGTGCCGGGTGCGGGCGATCGCCAGCGTGTCGACCATCCGCTCCGCCGCGACCGCCGGCAATCCACAGGCGGCGAGCTCCCAGTTGAGAAAGCCGAAATCGAAGGCCGCATTGTGTGCGACGAGCGGGCTATCCTCCAGAAAGGCGATCAGCTCGGCCGCCGTCTCATGGAAGCGCGGCTTGTCCGAAAGGAAGGTGATGGAGAGGCCGTGAACCCGCTCGGCCTCGATCGGCATGTCGCGATCGGGGTGGAAATAGGCGTGGAAGCTGCGCCCCGTCTCGACACGGTTGAACAGCTCGACGCAGCCGATCTCGACCAGCCGGTCCCCATTAGCGGGGCTCAACCCCGTCGTTTCGGTATCGAAGACGATCTCGCGCATGAGCGGCAGTATCGGACCGAGCGCGCCCGGAGGCAAGCGACGAGCGCGCGGACATGAGCGGCGGTGCTCCGGAGCGATCCGCCGGTGGAAATCACGAAATCGGCCCGCCGTCGCTTGACCCGATCGGGCGTCTGGCGGGCTAGGATTGCGGCCAGCCGCTCCTCCGTCATGCCCGACCGCGCCAGCACGCGCCGCCGCTGCACCCACCAGG
>DASSTK010000390.1:0-4400 GCA_035707945.1 Sphingomonas sp. | reverse complement strand
GAAGGTACCGTGGCTGGTCGGCGGCGCGGCCGATCTCGCGCCCTCCACCAAGACCGACATCAAGGGCGCGCCTTCGCTGGAGGCGGATTGCTACGGCGGCCGCAACATGCATTTCGGCATCCGCGAACATGCGATGGGTGCAATCGCCAACGGCATGGCTCTCAGCTACCTGCGCTCCTACACCGGCACCTTCCTGGTGTTCTCCGATTATATGCGCCCGCCGATCCGGCTTTCCGCGATCATGGAATTGCCGGTCATCTTCGTCTTCACCCATGATTCGATCGGGGTGGGCGAGGACGGGCCGACCCATCAGCCGATCGAGCAGATCACCGCGCTGCGCGGCATTCCGGACATGGACGTGATCCGCCCCGCCGACGCCAACGAGACGCGGGTGGCCTGGCAGATGGCGCTGGGCGCGAGCGATCACCCGACCTGCCTGATCCTCTCGCGCCAGCCGCTGCCGACGCTCGACCGCTCGCGCTACGCTTCGGCGGAGGGCACGGTGAAGGGCGCCTATGTGCTGAGCGAGGAGGAGGGCGGCGAGCCCGATCTGATCCTGATCGCCACCGGCTCCGAAGTCTCGCTCGCGACGCAGGCGGCGGACGTGCTGGCCAAGGACGGCCGGAAGGTGCGCGTCGTCTCGATGCCGAGCTGGCATCGCTTCGAGAAGCAGGACAAGGCCTATAAGGAGAGCGTGCTGCCGCCCTCCGTCAAGGCGCGGGTCGCGATCGAGCAGGGCGGTGAGATCGGCTGGGATCGCTATGTCGGCGGCGAAGGCACCACCGTCACCATGTCGACCTTCGGCGCCTCGGCCCCGATCAAGAAATTGCAGGAGAAGTTCGGCTTCACCGTCGACAATGTCGTCAAGGTGGCCCGCGAGGTGATGGAGAAGGTAAAGGGATGAGCGACCGGCTGCACAGGCTCGAAGAGGCCGGCCAGGCCATCTGGCTCGATTTCATCGACCGCAAGTTCCTGAAGGAAGGCGGCCTCAGGAAGCTGGTCGAGGAGGACGGGCTCACCGGCGTCACCTCCAATCCTTCGATCTTCGAGAAGGCGATCGGTCAGTCGGACGCCTATGACGAGCAGCTCAAGGCCGATCTGGAGAAGGCGGACGCGCCGGTCGAGGCCGCCTATGAGGGCCTTGCCATCGCCGATATTCGCACCGCCTGCGATACGCTGCGGCCTGTCTATGACCGGCTGAACGCGAAGGACGGCTATGTCTCGATCGAAGTCTCGCCCTATCTGGCGATGGACACCGAGACGACCAACGCCGCCGCCGCGCGGCTGTGGAAGACGGTCGACCGGCCCAACCTGATGATCAAGATTCCCGGCACGAAACCGGGCGTGCCGGCGATCCGGGACTCGCTCACCAACGGCATCAACATCAACATCACGCTGCTGTTCGGCATCGACGCCTACAAGGCGGTGCTGGAGGCCTATCTCTGCGCGCTGGAAGCGCGGGTGGAGAAGGGAGAGCCAATCGACCGGCTCGCCAGCGTCGCCAGCTTCTTCGTCAGCCGCATCGACACCAAGATCGACAAGGCAATCGACGAGCGCGTGACGAAGGGCGATCCCGAGAGCGAGGCCTTGAAGGCGATCAAGGGCAAGGTCGCCATCGCCAACGCCAAGATGGCCTATCAGCATTATCTGGAGGTGACGGGATCGCAGCGCTGGCAGGCGCTCGCCGCCAAGGGCGCGATGCCGCAGCGGCTGCTGTGGGCCTCCACCGGCACCAAGAACCCGGATTATTCCGATGTTCTCTACGTCGAGACGCTGATCGGGCGCGATACCGTCAACACCATCCCGCCCAAGACGCTCGACGCCTTCCGCGATCATGGCGAAGCCAGCAACAGCCTGACCGCCGATATCGACGAAGCGCGCCATGTGCTCGCCGAGGCCGAGCGGCTGGGGCTCGATCTGAACGGCGTCACCGATACGCTGGTGGAGGAAGGCGTGCGCTCCTTCGCCGATGCCGCCGACACGCTCTACGGCGCGGTGGCCGACAAGCGCGCCCGCTTCCTGGGCGACAGGCTGGACGGCATGGAGGCCGCGCTGCCCGACGATCTTGCCGCCAAGGTGAAGAACGGGATCGAGAAGGCGCGGACCGAAGGCTGGTCGCGCAGGCTCTGGGCGCATGATGCTTCGCTGTGGACAGGCAAGGACGAGGCCAAATGGCTCGGCTGGCTGGCGGCGGCCAAGGACGAGCAGGTCGATTTCGCGGCGCTCAGGCAGCTTGGCGAAGAGGCCAAGCGCTACAAGGACGCGGTGCTGCTCGGCATGGGCGGATCGAGCCTGGGGCCGGAGGTGATCGGGCGCATCCTGGGCTCGGCCCAGGGCCATCCCACGCTCCATGCGCTCGACAGCACCGATCCGGGCCAGGTGGGAAGCGTCGCCGACGCGATAGACCCGACCAATACGCTGTTCATCGTCTCCTCCAAATCCGGCTCGACGATGGAGCCCGAGCTGCTGCGCGCCTATTTCTTCGATCGCGTGGCGCAGGCGGTGGGCAAGGACGAAGCAGGCAAGCGCTTCATCGCCGTCACCGATCCCGGCTCGGACCTGGAGAAGATCGCCAAACGGGACGGCTTCGCCCATATCTTCCACGGCGATCCGGAAATCGGCGGCCGCTATTCGGTGCTCTCGGTGTTCGGCATGGTCCCCGCCGCCGCGATCGGCATAGACGTGTCCGCCTTCTTCGAGACGACCCGCGCGATGGTCAATTCGGTGGGCGCGGACGCGCCGCCCGCGCACAATCCGGGCGTGAAGCTGGGCGTCATCATCGGCACGGCCGCGGTGAACGGGCGCGACAAGCTGACCCTGCTCCCCTCCCCGCGCCTCAAGCCGTTCGGATCGTGGCTGGAGCAGCTTCTCGCCGAATCGACCGGCAAGCACGGCAAGGGCATCGTGCCGGTCGATCTCGAACCGGCGGGCGATCCTTCGGTATATGGCGAGGATCGACTATTCGTGCATCTCCACCTCGCCGGCGACGACGATACGGAGCTTCACGCCAGGCTGGACGCGCTCAAGGCGGCGGGGCAGCCGATCGTCACCATCAGCCTCGCCAGGCCCGAGGACATCGGGCAGGAGTTCGTCCGCTGGGAGGTGGCGACCGCGATCGCGGGCGCTGTGATCGGCATCGACCCGTTCGACCAGCCCGACGTCGAGGACGCCAAGGTGCAGGCGCGCGAGCTGATCGAGGCCTATGAGAAATCCGGCCATCTCGAACCCGAAAAGCCGTTTTACGAGGATGGGGATTTCGCCTTCTTCGCGCCCGATCCGGTGGCGGGAGATAGCGCGGAAGCGATCCTGAAGGCGCATTTCGGCGCGGCCGAGCCGGGCGGCTATATCGGCTTCCTCGCCTATATCCAGCGCGACGACGCCGACGAGCGGGCGATCGAAGCGATGCGCGTGGCGGTGCGGGCGCGGCGCAAGGTGGCGACCGTCGCCGGCTTCGGCCCGCGTTTCCTCCATTCCACCGGCCAGGCCTACAAGGGCGGCCCCAAGGACGGCCTGTTCCTCACCATCACCCGCGAGCCCGCGAACGATATCGCCATACCGGGCAAGAAGGCGAGCTTCGGCACCGTCCAGCGCGCCCAGGCGCGCGGCGACATGGAGGTGCTCCACAAGCGCGGCCAGAAGGTGCTGCGCGTCCATTTGAAGGATGAAAAGGCCGGGCTCCAGGCCCTCGCCCGCGCGTTGGGAGCCAAGACGCAGGACTGAGAAGGAGCACACATACGATGCGGATCGGGATCGTCGGCCTCGGCCGGATGGGCGCCAACATCGCCCGCAGGCTCATGCGCCACAGCCATGAGGCGGTGGTCTGGGATCGCAAGGCCGATGCGGTGAAGGGGCTGGCCGGCGAAGGCGCGGATGGCGCCGGCTCGCTCGAGGATCTGTTGAAGAAGCTGGAAGCCCCCCGCACCGTGTGGGTCATGCTTCCCGCCGGCGATCCCACAGAGCAGACCGTCGCCAAGCTGGGCGAGCTGCTCGAAAAGGGCGACACCATCATCGACGGCGGCAACAGCTTCTACAAGGACGATATCCGCCGCGCCAAGACGCTGAGGGAAAAGGGCCTTCACTATATCGACGTCGGCACCTCGGGTGGCGTGTGGGGGCTGGAGCGCGGCTATTGCATGATGATCGGCGGGCCGGAGGATCAGGTCCGCCGTCTCGATCCGATCTTCGAGGCGCTGGCCCCCGGCTACGGCACGATCGAGCGCACGCCGGGGCGCAGCAAGGAGGATGTTCGGGCCGAGAAAGGCTATCTCCATGCCGGCCCGGCGGGCGCGGGCCATTTCGTCAAGATGGTCCACAACGGCATCGAATATGGGCTGATGCAGGCCTATGCCGAGGGCTTCGACATCCTCTCCTCCAAAGGATCGGACAAGCTGCCGGAAGAC
>DASSTK010000389.1:0-3751 GCA_035707945.1 Sphingomonas sp. | reverse complement strand
TGCGACCATCGCTGATCTCGCCGTCGCCACCAACTGCGGCCAGATCAAGACCGGCAGCCTCGCCCGCTCCGACCGGCTCGCCAAATATAACCAGCTCATCCGCATCGAGGAGGAGCTAGGCCCGGCGGCGCGCTACGCGGGCGCGAGCGCCTTCGCGGGGAGGCGGGGGTAGGGGGCGACCACGCGCCGATCCAACCCTCTCCGTTCGTGCAGCCCCTCCTCACGGCGAATGGCTCGGATTTTGCGTTTTCTGACCGGGCCTCGCAGAAATCCGCTTGAATCCGTGCGATAAAAAGCGGAGAATCGCGCCCGCATGAAGGGGAAGCGTTCCACGATCGGCATCATCAGGAAGGCGGCGGGCCCGGCGCTCGCGCTGCTGGTGATCGGCAACTTCGCCGGCTACGCGATCGCGGGGCCGAACGGCCTGCTCGCGCTCGGCGATTACAAGCAGCAGCTCGCCAAGCAGCAGGCGGAACTGAAAAAGGTCGAGGCCCAGCGCGCCGAGCTCGCCCACAAGGTCGCGCTGCTAGACGCTAGGCATGTCGATCCCGACATGGCCGACGAGCTGGTCCGCAAGGAGCTGGGCGTGGTCCGCCCCGACGAGGTGATCATCCCGACGCCGTGAGTGGGTCGGCGACGGTCAATCCGCCAATCCGTCATGCCAGCGGAAGCGGGTATCTCCCGAGCCGAAGCGAACGGCCCGCCTCACGAGACCCCAGCGTTCGCTGGGGTGACGGATAGGTGGCTGGTGGCGCGGCTCGGATACGCATCTAAGTCGGTGAAGTTGACGGCATCGAATACCCGGTTCGGGTAATCGCATTGATTGGCGGGCCCAGATCGTGAAGCATGAGGGAATGACCAAGCCTGCAACAATCATCGCAAATCGCGTGCGATATTTCCATTACAGCGATGAGCTGACCTTCTTCGGATGGCTCGACCGAATGGACATCATCGCGGGTTATGAAGGTCGCGCGGACTGCTTGCATATTCAGCTTTCGCGTCAACCTTCGGACGAAGATCTCCGCGAGTTGCTCGCATTCCATGAGCGCTACCGCATTGACATGCGACAGCTTGCCCAATTCGAAACGCCTGACAACGTCGGGTGGTTCGCGAATCCCGCCATGTACTGGCACGAAAGCGTTTTTGGGGTTCGGAGTTCATCGCAGGTGGAGGGTAACGCCAAGTTCCGTCAATAATAGAACAGACCTGTACCGAATCGTCCGGCCAGCGGGGCGGATGCCCATCCTCCCCCGTTGCGGAATCGGGGCGGCGGGGCCTATATCGCGCGGATTATCCGTCGTTCGAACCTGAAGGGTATCCGTTTTGGCGAGACAGCCGCAGAAAGCCGCCAAGGGCCGCGCGTCCAAGGCAGGCTCCGCCCCCATTCCCAACCGCGAGCGTCCGGGCGAGCCCGGGCGTTACGAAGCGAGCAAGGAGGAACTGCTCGATTTCTATCGCCAGATGACGCTGATCCGCCGCTTCGAGGAGCGCGCGGGGCAGCTTTACGGGCTGGGGCTGATCGGCGGCTTCTGCCATCTTTATATCGGGCAGGAGGCGGTCGCCGTCGGCCTCCAGTCCGCGCTCGACAAGGACAAGGACAGCGTGATCACGGGCTACCGCGATCACGGCCATATGCTCGCCTACGGCATCGATCCCAAGGTCATCATGGCGGAGCTGACCGGCCGCGCCGCCGGCATCAGCCACGGCAAGGGCGGCTCGATGCACATGTTCTCGGTGGAGCACAAGTTCTACGGCGGCCACGGCATCGTCGGCGCGCAGGTCAGCCTCGGCGCCGGCCTCGCCTTCAAGCACAAATATGCGAACGACGGCGGCGTGACGCTCGCCTATTTCGGGGACGGCGCGGCCAACCAGGGGCAGGTTTATGAGAGCCTGAACATGGCCGAGCTGTGGAAGCTGCCGATCATCTTCGTGATCGAGAACAACCAGTATGCGATGGGCACCAGCGTCAACCGCGCCAGCTCCGAGGATCAGCTCTATCGCCGCGGCGAGAGCTTCCGCGTGCCGGGCCTGCAGGTGGACGGCATGGACGTGCTGGCGGTGCGCGGCGCGGCCGAGGAGGCGCTCGCCTGGGTGCGCGCCGGCAAGGGCCCGATCGTGCTGGAGCTGAAGACCTACCGCTATCGCGGCCACTCCATGTCCGATCCCGCCAAATACCGCACGCGGGAGGAGGTGCAGTCGATGAAGGACAAGTCCGACTGCATCGAGCACGCCAAGCGCGAGCTGGAGGCGATGGGCGTCTCCGAGGACGAACTGAAGGCGATCGACAAGGATATCCGCCAGCGGGTCGCCGAGGCGGCCGACTTCGCCGAGCAGTCGCCGGAGCCCGATCCGGACGAGCTTTATACCGACGTGCTGGTGGGAACCTACTGACATGGCCATTGAGTTGAAGATGCCCGCGCTTTCCCCGACGATGGAGGAGGGCACGCTCGCCAAATGGCTGGTCAAGGAAGGCGACAAGGTCTCGTCCGGCGACATCCTCGCCGAGATCGAGACGGACAAGGCGACGATGGAGTTCGAGGCGGTCGACGAGGGCACGATCGCGCAGATTCTGGTGCCGGAGGGCACCGACGGGGTGAAGGTCGGCGCGCCGATCGCCATGCTCGCCGAGGAAGGGGAGGACGCCGAAAAGCCTCTTGGGGCGGGGCCTGTGGGTGAAGCGGCTTCCTCAGCCGACATGCCCCACCCCCCAACCCCCTCCCCTGAAGGGGAGAGAGAGAATGCGCCGCCGGCGCCCGAGAGCGCCACGCCGCACCTGATGGAGACGGGCGCGCGCGATCTCGTCCATGACGTGACCGACGCCGAGAAGGCCGGGGCCGACGCGCGCGATCCGGAGGTTCCGGAAGGGACCGAGATGGTCAAGCAGACCGTCCGCGAGGCGCTGCGCGACGCGATGGCGGAGGAGATGCGCGCCGACGATCGCGTCTTCGTGATGGGCGAGGAGGTCGCGCAATATCAAGGCGCCTACAAGGTGACTCAAGGCTTGCTCGACGAGTTCGGCGACCGGCGCGTCATCGATACGCCGATCACCGAATATGGTTTCGCCGGCGTCGGCACGGGCGCGGCGATGGCGGGTCTGCGCCCCATCGTCGAGTTCATGACCTTCAACTTCGCCATGCAGGCGATCGATCATATCGTGAACTCCGCCGCCAAGACCAATTACATGTCGGGCGGACAGATGCGCACTCCGGTGGTGTTCCGCGGACCCAACGGCGCGGCGGCGCGGGTGGGCGCGCAGCATTCGCAGAATTACGGGCCGTGGTACGCGAGCGTTCCCGGCCTGGTGGTGATTGCCCCCTATTCGGCCGCCGACGCCAAGGGGCTGCTCAAGGCCGCGATCCGGAGCGAAGACCCGGTGGTGTTCCTCGAGAACGAGTTGCTCTACGGGCAGAGCTTCGAGGTGCCGAAGATCGACGATTTCGTGCTGCCGATCGGCAAGGCGCGGATCGCGAGGCCGGGCAAGGACGTGACCCTGGTGAGCTATTCGATCGGCGTCGGCGTCGCGCTCGACGCGGCGGTGAAGCTGGCCGGGGAGGGGATCGACGCCGAGGTGATCGACCTGCGCACGCTCCGCCCGCTCGACAAGGCCTGCGTGCTGAAATCGCTCGCCAAAACCAACCGCATGGTGGTGGTGGAGGAAGGCTGGCCGACCTGCTCGATCGCGTCGGAAATCGCCGCGATCGCGATGGAGGAAGGCTTCGACGATCTCGACGCGCCGGTGCTTCGCGTCACC
>DASSTK010000388.1:0-3726 GCA_035707945.1 Sphingomonas sp. | reverse complement strand
TTCGATCCGGCACGAGGAATATGCGATGCGCGCCCGGCACGGCGGCCACCTGACCTGGCGCGACCGCCAGATCCTCCGCCATCGCGAGAACCGCGCCAGCCATCGCATCTATCGCACCAAGCACAACTGGCGTCACGATTGACGCTCATGGGCGGCCGACTCCCACGGATCGGCCGCCCTATTGCGCCCTCCGGCCCTTCGCTTGCGGCGGGAAAGGGCGAGAGCGCCGAAGTCTCCTCTTGTCCGGATTCGCAACCATTTCCCACGGCCGGTCGTTGGCGCCTTTCGGGTGGGGAGATGGGCCATGGCCGCACGGGCCGATGCGATCGCGCTGAGGGGCGCTTGTCAGCCGGACGACAGCTCGCTTGAGCGCTTCCGGGGGGTGCGGGCGTTGACGCTGGCGCTCGCCGCCGGGCTCTCCGATGCGGACGCCGCCGGCCAGTCGATGCCGGACGCGTCGCCCGCCAAATGGCATCTGGCGCATACGAGCTGGTTCTTCGAAACCTTCGTGCTGCGCGAACATGCGCCCGGATACCGGCTGTTCGACGAACGCTGGCCCTTCCTGTTCAACAGCTATTACGAGGCCGAAGGGGCGCGGCATCCCCGGCCGAAGCGGGGGCTGCTCACCCGCCCCTCGCTGGACGAGGTGCGGGCTTATCGCGCGCATGTCGAGGCGGCGCTGGAGACGGCGTCGCCGACGCTCGACGAAAAGGCGCGCGCTCTGGTCGCGCTCGGTTGCCATCATGAGGAGCAGCATCAGGAGCTGCTGCTGACCGATCTGCTTCATTTGTTCGCGCAGAACCCGCTCGCCCCCGCCGCCTGGCCGCGCCGCCCCCGTGGCTCCGGCGCGACGCCCGGCCCGCCCCGCTGGATCGAAGGGCGCGAGGGGGCGGTGGAGATCGGGCATGACGGCCCCGGCTTCGCCTTCGATTGCGAGGGGCCGCGTCACACCGTCTGGCTCGCCCCGCATGCGCTGGCCGACCGGCTCGTCACCAACGGCGAGTGGCGCGCTTTCATCGCTGACGGCGGCTACGCCACGCCCGCCCTCTGGCTCTCCGACGGCTGGGCCTGGGTGCAGGCCGAAAAGGTCGAGGCCCCGCTCTACTGGCGGCGCGACGACGCAGGGGAATGGGTGCGCTTCGGGCTGGACGGCCTCGCCCCGCTCGATCCGGCCGCGCCGGTCAGCCACATCAGCTATTATGAGGCGGACGCCTACGCCCGCTGGGCCGGCGCGCGGCTGCCGAGAGAGGCGGAGTGGGAGAGCGCCGCGCAGGCGCTCGATCCGGCGCGCGGAACCTTCCTCGACAGCCCCGGCCCGGTCGAGCCGCTTCCCGCCCCCGCCGGGCCGGGGCTGCGCCAGATGTTCGGCGACGCATGGGAGTGGACGGCCTCCGCCTTCCTGCCCCACCCCGGCTTCCGCCCCGCCGAGGGCGCGGTCGGCGAGTATAACGGCAAGTTCATGTCCGGGCAGTTCGTGCTGAAGGGCGGCTCCTGCGCCACCCCGCGCGGCCATGCGCGCGCCAGCTACCGCAACTTCTTCTACCCCCATCAGCGCTGGCAGTTCACCGGGCTGCGGCTGGCGAAGGATGCCTGACATGCATCAGCGGACCACCAGGGAGGAGGCCGATCCCGCCTTCCGCGCCGACGTGCTCGACGGCTTCGCGGCCCGGCAGCGCGCCGTGCCCGCCCGCTGGCTCTATGACCGGCGCGGCTCCGAGCTGTTCGAGGAAATCACCCGGCTGCCCGAATATTATCCCACCCGCGCCGAAGCCGCGATCCTAAGCGAGCAGGGCGCGGCGATCGCCGAACGCGTCGGGCCGGGGCGCGCGGTGGTGGAGTTCGGATCGGGCTCCTCGGCCAAGACGCCGCTGCTGCTCCGCGCCATCCGCCCCGCCGCCTATGTGCCGATCGACATCTCGGGCGATTTCCTGCGCGTCTCCGCAAGCAATCTGGCGGACGAGTTCCCCGATCTGCCGGTGATCCCGCTGGAGGCCGATTTCATGCACCCGATCGCGCTGCCGCCCGCGATCGCGGACCTGCCCAAGCTCGGCTTCTTCCCCGGATCGACGATCGGCAATCTGGTGCCGCGCACCTCGGTCGATCTGCTGCGGGCGATGCGGGAGTCGCTCGGCGACGAGGCGATGCTGCTGATCGGCATGGACCGGGTGAAAAGCGAGAAGGTGCTGATCCCCGCCTATGACGACGCGGCGGGCGTCACCGCCGCCTTCAATCTCAACCTGCTCGAGCGCATCAACCGCGAACTGGACGGCACGATCCCGATCGACGCCTTCCGCCATCGCGCGATCTGGAACGAGACGCTGACCCGGATCGAGATGCACCTCGAAGCGGTGCGCGACGTGAGCTTCACCATCGCCGGCCGCCGCTTCGCGATGAAGGCGGGCGAGACGATCCACACCGAGAACAGCCACAAATACGGCCCCCGCGACGCGCGTATGCTGCTGCTCGCCGGCGAATGGACTCCGGTGGCGGAGTGGACCGATATGGACGACCGCTTCGCCCTGCTGCTGGCCGAAGCGCGGCCGAGGCGGAAGGCGCCCTAGGCGCGCCGCCGCAAGCGGGCGGCCAGCCCCCGATCGCGCAATATCTCCCGCGCCGCATTATGCCCCGGCGCGCCCGAGACGCCGCCGCCCGGATGCGCCCCCGCGCCGCAGAGATAGAGCCCGGCGATCGGGCCGCGATAATCGGCCTGACCGAGGAAGGGGCGCGCCGCCCAGAGCTGATCGAGCGACATCGCGCCGTGGAAGATATCCCCGCCGATCAACCCGAAGGTCCGCTCCAGATCGAGCGGCGAGAGGATCCGGCGGCCGAGCACCGAGGCGGCGAAGCCGGGCGCCCATTTGTCCACCGTCGCGATGACATGATCGGCGGCGGCTTCGCGCTCCTCATCCCAGCTCCGGCCGTCCGGCAGCGCCGGCGCGAACTGCTGGCAAAACAGGCTGGCGACGTGCGCGCCCGGCGGCGCGAGGCTGTCGTCCATCGTCGAGGGGATCAGCATCTCGACGATCGGCTCCTTCGACCAGCCGTGCGCGCGGGCGTCGATGAAGGCGCGGTCCATATAATCGAGGCTGGGGGCGATGATGATGCCCGACCGGAGATGCTCGCCGGGCTCGGGCAGGGCGGTGAAGCGCGGCAGGCCGGACAGGGCGACGTTCATGCGGAAGGTTCCCGATCCCGCCTTGAAACCGGCGACGCGGCGGCGGAACTCGGGCGTGAGATCGGCCGCATCGACCAGCCGCCCGTAAAGCAGCTTCGGCCCGACATTGGCGACGATGCGGGGCGCGAACGCCTCGCGATCGTCCTCCAGCCGCACGCCGACCGCGCGGCCCTTCTCCACCAGCACGCGCGCGACCGGCGCGTCCGTCTCGATCGCGACGCCCAGCTCCGCGCAGGCCGCGCGCATCGCCCGGGTGATCGCGCCCATGCCGCCGACCGCATGTCCCCATGCGCCCTTGTTGCCGTTCACCTCGCCGAAGACATGGTGAAGCAGCACATAGGCCGACCCCGGCGCATCCGGGCTGGCGGAGTTGCCGACCACCGCGTCGAAGCCGAACGCGGCCTTCACAGCCTCGCTTTCGAACCAGCCGTCGAGGAAATCGCGGGCGGTCTTGGTGAAGAGATCGAGCAGGTCGCGCTGCCGGGGCAGGTCCAGCTTCGTGAGCCGCCGCCCCTGCGCCGCCGCCGCGAGCAGGGCATGGAGCCCGCCCC
>DASSTK010000387.1:0-2187 GCA_035707945.1 Sphingomonas sp. | reverse complement strand
CGCGAGCAGCCGATCCGCGACAATTTGGAGGAGATCGAAGGCCGCTCCTCCCGCATCGGCCGTCTGCGCGGCGTGACGGACGCGATCCGGCCGGAGGTGGAGCAGGCGGTGGAAGGGGCGATCGGCTCCACCTTCTTCCTCGATTCGCCCACGCCCGCGCGGCTGCTCGCCTGGCGGGCGCGGGCGCAGGATCGGGCAGCCAAGGCGGCGGGCTATGCCTACGCTTCCTACGGGCACCTCAAGCTCACCGGGATCGTCGACGAGTTGGCGGTGCTGATCCGCGATCTGATCGGCCCCGGCCTGCACCCGCCGCTCGATTCGATCCGCGCGGCGCTGACCGGCGCGGTGGAGGAGACGGGCCTTCGCGCGCCGCACGCCATCGGCCCGGAGGGCGCGTCCGATCCGGTCATCCTGTTCTTCCGCTCGCACGATCTGCGCTTCCGCATTCGCCGGCTTCGCTTTCTCGTCCGCGAGGTGGAAGGGATGGAGCAATCGGGCGCGCTCGACAGGCAGAGCGCCCAGGCGCTGCGCGAGGCGCTGTTCGAGGCGCTCTCCCCCTATCTCGCCCGCGCCGGCATTGATTTCTACGACGAGCCCGCGCGCGCCGCCGCGCGGATCGCCATCAAGCATCCCGACGCAGCGCTCGACTGGATCGCCGGCGCGCGTGATCTGAAGGCGCTGGACGAAACCGCCGACGCGCGCCTCGCCGAAGCCTTCACCGCGTTGCCCAAGGCGGGCCGCCGCCCGGTGCTGCTCGCCTATCTGGGCTTCCCCTTCTACGACATCGCCACCCTGCCGATGCTCCAGGGCGAGGGCCTCGACGAGTTCGATCCGGTGAAGGTGGACCGCATCTCGCCCGAGGACGCGCGCGCCATTCGCGAAGGCGGCGCGGAAGCGACCTTGAAGGGCATCCAGTTCAACAGCTTCGGAGCCTTCTTCAGCCGCGCCTATCGCGAGAATGATTATCTCTGGGGCCGCCTCCACGCCGCCGACCGGCTGATCGACATCGTGACCTCCACATTGCCCGCCGGCCGCGCGCTCGCCCCCGGCCGCATCGCCACCCTGAAACGCGACGCATTCCGCGCCATCTGCGCCGAGGAGCGCGAGCGGCTCACCGCCATTCCCGAGCTGTTCGAGGCGTTGGAGAAGGAGATCGGGTGAGGCGGCCGCCTAGAAATCCACCTCGACACGGCCGCCCAGCACCAGCGCGTTCGGGATGGCATCCGCGCCGCCGGGGCGCTCGACATATTGCAGGTCCGGCGTCAGGATGATGCCCTTGGCGGCGTGCAGGCTGTAGTTCACCTCGAAGATCGTCTCGCGGGTCTGGACGCCGGGCGTCACCGGCGTCGGCCCGAACCCGCCCGGCGCGGGCGGGAAGCCGGTCGGCAGCGGCTCGCCCGCCGCGAGCGCGACGCGCTGCGCGTCGGTCAGCGCATGACTTATCCAGCCGCGCGCCGCCAACACGCGAATGCTGTCGTCGGGCCGTGAGGGGATCACGCCCTTGGCCGTCACCCCGGCGAAGGCGAAGTCGCGGAAGATCGAGGTTGCGGGATCGGCGTGGCTCCAGCCCGCGAGCAGGATCAGCCCGTCCGTGCCGTTCGCCCCGGTGCGGGCGATCATCTGATCCGCCAGCACATAATAGGAAAGCTTGTGATGCCGCATCGGCCCGCCGGGCGTGATGGCGGGATAGTCGCTCGTGTCATAGGCGAGGCCGAGCTTGTAATGGCCTTGCAGCCCCGCCGCGCCAAACCTGGGCGCCCAGCCCAATTCCACCGGCACGATCGCGCCGCTGGTGTGCGAGAAACCCCAGTCGAAGCCCGAAGGCCCGCCGTAACGCGGCCGCACCTGATAGACACCCGCCATCGCGTAGAAGTTCTTGGGGCCGATCTTGACCCGCGCGCCCCAGGTGGCGCTGGGGTCGGTGCTGAACGAGCCGTTGATGGTGAGGCCGCGCGGCTCGGGACACAGGCCGAGTGAGAGATAGCCGCAGTAAAGCGGCGAGGCGGCGAAATCGAGGCCGACCGGCAGCCGCCCGGCCTTGGCGTCGATGCTCACCGTGTCGCCGGAGACATGCTCCAGATAGAAATAGCCGAGATGGGCGGCGGCATGGTCGGTGGCGCCGGAAATCTCCTGCACCTGGACAAGATCGTCGCCGAGATAGTCCGCGCTGGCGTTGCGCCCGGCGCG